>CAYLZA010000304.1:0-4619 GCA_964387575.1 uncultured Spirochaetales bacterium
ACAAGCCACTATCCAGTCGGTAAAGCCGACGGCCGTGTGAACCTCAATCGCCACCCCATCAACCGCGGTTGCAGCGGACGCTTCGGCCGCCACGTCGGCCGACGACGCAGTCGCCCGATGTCTCATAATCGAACGGATATTCCGAGCTCCCTCATATGGCTCTATCACCGAAACGAACGTGCTCTCAGGTCCGGCTCGCCGGGTCATAACGGTCGGTATCCAGAGATCGGGTCCCGCTCCGGCAACCGGTGGCGTTTTTGCGCGTGTGACATCGACCCAGGACTCGCACGTGGTAATCGTCGCCTCGGGCGTGAGCGGGTGATAGGCGGTCCGTACATCCGATCCGTCGTATCGAAAATCGAGCAGGAATCCACCGGCATCCGTACTCCTCCCAGGTTTCGCGGTCCGGTAGTTTCTCATATACCAGTCGTACTCGTACTCTTCGCCTTCACCGAGTGAAATCCCTTCGGGTACGACCATTCCCACTCCGCCGCGGAAGAACATCGTGTGATCATTCCCGCCTGAAACGCGAAAAACATCTACGACATAACTGTCATACTCATCGATGTCGATCATCGCTATAAGCCGTTCAAACCGTTCGACCCCTGCGTACTCCTTTGCGTCGGCGTAAACCGCCTGCGCGAAGCCCCCGACGCCCCACAGAGCGGCCCGACCATACTTCGGATACCGCAGGAACGTCCCGTCCTCGAGATTCGTGTGTCCCTTACCGTCGATTACTACGAGGTTATGAGATGCCGGGTGTCTGTACCAGCGGAACCACTTGGTCGACCAGCCGCCGTAATGTACCGGCGGGTACGCGAAATCGGGAGAGAGGTTGGTTCCTTTGAAAAAGAGCCCGATATTCAGCGCATCCTCATGCGAATGATTTGCGCCGGAGTCGTAATTTATACACACCATTCGTTTGTTCTCTGCACGCCCCGAATACAGAAGCGCCAGTCGCCACTGTTCATAGTTGATACTCGGCTGTCGGATATCAGTGCCGTGTTCTTCTATGACGGCTTCGATCTGGTCCCGCAAACGCTTTCGATCGTCGAGATACAAATCGTCTTTGAATAACCCCTCCGTAGTATACCCGTTTGTAATGTATAAGGCCTGCGCGTACGCCGGGTCTTCGAATAGCTCGGACAATCGCCAGGTAAACCATTCGGGCGATCGCAAAAGCGTGTCGCCTCCTGAAGCATGTCTGAGCGTCGCGACATAACGAGGCACTTCGGTATTATAGGCGCCCGCATCGCCTATCCCCGGATAATACCGATTCCTATACCAGCAATTGAGATGAAACCGGTATGTTTTTCTCAAGACCGGATGTCGCTTGAATATCTCCTCGAAAAACGTTTCCTGAAGATTGCAGAACAATAATATGATATGCGCGAGTGACTGCGGTGCAATCGTCGCATACCCGGAGAGTCCTTTCTCCCCCGAAAGTCCGTCCACGGCTGTGTTTATATCGACTATAGACTCGATTTCGTTCCAGATCTCATCTTCATTCGACGGCCAGTCGAGAATGGTCTTCATAACGACAACCGCGAACTCGGTGTGCGGCGGATTCGACTGATATTTTTCCTGATGTGAAAGCGCCTCTCGGAAAATTCCGTCTTCGATTGCGCTGCGAACCTCATCAACCGTTTTCCCGAGGTACGCTTCGAGCTCGGTATCGCCATCAAGCGCCTCGAAAATTATGTCGTATCCGAGCGACATAACACGAAGCTCACGAGGCGTGTTAGCCCAGTACGAGACATATCCGTTCGAACGGTTTCCCTGCTCGTACATGACACCCTGCGAATAGTAATCGAAGTCAGGGAAGAAACGCGCGACGCTGAAAAGTATTATCGCCGCGCGACGCGCGTACTCCCGATCTCCGGTTACGAGATACGCCCGCGCAAGCGCATCGATTCCGCCGAGAACGAGCTGCATCCACTGCCCGTATACCAGATAGGTCGCAACGAAAAGCCATGGATTATCGTCGTCTCCGACATAGCCGTTGCCATCGTCTACGCCGAATTGCGAACCGTCCGGCGCCACCAGCAGCGATCCGTCTGCGTCGTCATGTCGAAACACGCCGTTATGATCGAGTCCCGAATCATAATACGCCTTGAAATCGTTTTTGGGGAAACGTTCGTCACAATGGGGACACCGAAGTTTCCATGGATCGTTTTGGGCATCTATCACCCAATCGTACATCGGCACTTTCTCGTCACACGCCGGGCACCGTCCATAGGAGAGTACCATCCAGGAACGTTTCAGCGTCGGTGCGAACATTAAACCGTAGAGCTCATCGTATGAGCGGTCCATCCACCATTGAGCTGCGGCGGCAAAACCATTGACAGTTTCCGGATTAGACCGGAGTTTTTCCCGGATCGGTTCCGGAAAGAAAACGCTTCTCTTTTTCATAGCACAATTGCGGGAAGCCTAATGAATAGATGCGATTCCGCCAAGGGCCGCCGGGTGTCGCCATTTGCCGGACAATGCACGAACTCGTATCTTGTGCACAAGCAATCAGGATGAGGAGATACGGATGAAATCAACAGCCAAATGGGTAAAAAACTTTCAATCGGTCGTAGACAACGGTCGCGGTCACGCAATCGTTATCGATCTTCCTCCCGACGAGGACGGGGATGATTACGGTGCCACCGCGCTCGAGTTGACGGCTATGGGGCTTTCGGGATGTATTTCGACGATTTTTGCGGTCGTAGCGCGAAACTCCAAAGTAGCATTCGAGGATGTGCAGGTTGAGCTCGATGCGCAAAAGCCTGATGGTGCAAAAACGATCACCACCGCGAAAGCCGTCGTTACCGTCCGGTCGGAATCCGACGAAAGCAGGATCCGGCGGGTGCTCGATAAAACGATGAAAACCTGCCCGGTCGGTATTCTCTTCGAGCAGGCCGGCGTGGAGGTCGAGCACGAGCTCATTGTAAAAGCACCGTCGTAATTCGGCGATGCCGCAATTCCGTCTACGGCGCCGCTTTTTCCCCACAGATTCCCGCAGATAATTCGCGCGACGGTGCCGTCATCTTCAGTAACGACGGGAACGTCATTCGATTTTCTATCCTGATAGTGGGGATTGGTCATTTTCAATGAGGAAGGCAAATTCGCCCACAACTGAAACCCATGCATCCGGCCGTCTTTCTCTCCCTGCGGCATTTCCTGATGGATAATACCGCTCCCTGCGGTCATCCACTGCACATCCCCGGAGCCGAGCTCGCCGCTGTTCCCGAGGCTGTCCTTGTGTTGAACCGATCCGGCGAGCACATAGGTGATCGTTTCGATTCCCCGGTGAGGATGCCACGGGAAACCCGCTATATAGTCATCCTTCCGGTCGTTTCGAAAATCGTCGAGCAGAAGAAACGGATCAAAATCATCGGTTTTCCCGAATCCGAAAGCTCGGCGGAGCTTGACTCCGGCTCCTTCGATAGTAGGGTTCGATGGGTACATTTCACGCACGGGTCGTAAGGACATATACTACCTCCGTTATCAGAAAATAACGCTTCTACCGGTTTCCGGCGAATTCGGCTTGACCGGTTCCGGCCCCGAGGATAAGCTCGATCTTCAGTGAACGATCTCGTGCAGAATATCGCAGGTGAGCTCGGACTCGACGCCCATAGCGTCGGAGGTACGCTAACACTTATCGATTCCGGGGCCACCGTTCCATTTATAGCCCGCTATCGAAAAGAACGCACAGGTGATCTGGACGAAGAGACGATTCGACGTATTCGTGACGCCGCAGACCGGGCGCGTGTCCTCGAGAAACGAAAGACATCGATTCTCTCATCACTAAACGAACGGGGTATCCTGACCGACGAGCTCGAGCATTCACTCTCTGAAGCTTCAACACTTACCGAGCTCGAGGACCGGTATCTTCCATACCGACCGAAGCGAAAAACAAAGGCATCCGTCGCACGTGAAAAGGGACTTTCGAACCTCGCCGAAGCACTGCTCAACGACCGAGTGGAGGATCCCCGCGCCGCCTCCGATGACTATGTATCCGCCGACAAAGGCGTACATACGATCGAACAGGCACTCGAAGGAGCACGAGACATCATTGCAGAAAAGATCAGCGAAAACAGCGATCTGCGATCGGAGCTTCGCCGGCTCTTCCGACGAAAGGCGGTGCTGGTTGCGAAGAAACGTCGAACAACGACAGGGGACAAAGCCTCGGAACGCAACGATTCAGACCGTTATCGTGACTACTTCGACTGGAGCGAACCGGTTTCGAAGGCCCCGCCTCATCGCGTGCTCGCAATACTCAGAGGACGAAACGAGAACGTGCTTACGGTCCGTGCGCGTCCGGCGGAAAACGAATCGCTCGAAATTATAACGCGACGTTTTGTCCGGAACCGGGGAGCGCACAAACAGGCAGAGCAGCTCTCGTCGGCGGCGGAAGACGCCTACAACCGACTGATAGCACCGTCACTCGAAACCGAGCTTTTACATCATCTGAAGGAGAAGGCCGACGAAGCTTCACTCAGAGTATTCGCGAAAAATCTGCGGGAGTTACTTTTGGCGCCACCGCTCGGAGCGAAACCGATAATCGGTGTAGATCCGGGATTCCGCACCGGGTGTAAGGTTGTCTGTCTCGACGAAAGCGGTGCCCTCAAATA
>CAYLZA010000305.1:0-4614 GCA_964387575.1 uncultured Spirochaetales bacterium
GGCTATTACGATGTCGTACGGACGAAATACACCGAAGCTATCACGGAATAAGAAAGCGGTTGACGATCTTTTTTTTCGTGATGCTTGTATGTTCGTGCATATATGAAATCCCTGTCCTGGACAATCCGGCGGATCCGTTGAGAGAGTCAACGGCAGATAAAGACGGGTCGACGGATGAAGACGGTTCGACTAAGTATCCTTTTCAATCGAGTGCGTTTACCTTTTACGATGATTTCAACGTTAACGATTCTTCTAATTGGGAGGATCCGCTGCCGGGAACGATTTCGGCAGGCGAATGGACTCCGCCACTTGGAGAGATATATACGGCATCACCGTCAGCTATCATGTTTGCCGACGGAATCGTAGAGGTTCGGTGCAAAATCCTGGAGGAGGAGTTCGGTGTATGGATACGCGGCGATACATCAGGCAATCCTGCGACCGCTGGCTATAATTTAAATGTGTTTAATGACAATCTTGTGGTCAGACAGAATACTAACGACTGGTTCGGAACATACTCGGGAACGTACAACGATGGCTTTTTTCACACATATCGGTTCGCAGCGGTCGGATCGTCGTTTTGGGCCTGGTTTGACGATCTGTTGGTAATGCAAGGCTCGCACGCACTCACGTGGAGAGAAAATCCGGTAGTCATAGAAAACTGGTACGGATCAGTTTCCGTCGATTACATAGGCATCACTCCGTTTATTCCCGGTCTCGTGGCGGTTAGTGAGAAATCACCCGAAATTTACGGTTCCGACGCGCTTAATCAAGCCTTCGAGCCGGGCAACTGGGTGATTTCTCCGAACGTGTCGGCCGCGGTCGAGCTCACTGAGCTTCAGCCAGGCTACTCATACTACTATTTGCGCTACCACTGGCCTGACGCAGTGGTGAACGAGTACGAATATCGTGTCGTTCTCGATTGCGTCGAAGTGGACGGCAGGTACCTCGATCTGGTTGCCGGTGGACACTCTTATTCTGGTTCCTCTTCGCATCCCGGCCTGATACCGCGAGAGATCGGTGCACCGTTTGACGGACTACATTTCGACGCGCTCGTTACCGCCGAAGTCAACGGAGGCTTTCTTACGATTATTCTCGTCCTGGAATGAAGTGTAGAAATAAGCTCTCGCGAAAATTCCACTTGACGCATCCGCCTGAAATGCCAAGAATACGTATCTATATACTGAGGAAACGGATCATCATTGCTTGTTCGATACACAACTGCTGAAAACGGCGAAACAAAGAAAATCGCAGGAATATACACAAAAGACGAGCACCATATAACCCGTCATGATATCGACCGGGAGGCGCTGAGTGTTACCAGGCGGCTCGAGCGGGCGGGATATGAAGCATATGTCGTCGGCGGGGCCGTTCGGGATCTCCTGCTCGGGAAAAAACCTGTTGATTTTGATATTGCCACCGATGCACGGCCGGAGCGGGTACGCAAGCTCTTCCGGAGA
This sequence comes from uncultured Spirochaetales bacterium, assembly GCA_964387575.1. Taxonomy (GTDB): domain Bacteria; phylum Spirochaetota; class Spirochaetia; order ARS1246; family ARS1246; genus CAYLZA01. The sequence goes on from CAYLZA010000305.1 coordinate 1,458, forward strand.
TCACGAATAATCGGTCGTCGATTCCGGCTCGTTCACGTATACATCGGCGGTAAAACGCTCGAGGTATCTACGTTTCGGAATTCGGGTAATTCCGGTTCACATGACGAGTTCGGAACATTGTCGCAAGACGTGGGCAGACGCGACTTTTCGATGAATGCGTTGTATTACGAGCCGAAGACCGAGTACATCATCGATCATGTAAACGGGATAGAGGATATACGCAATGAACGGCTTCGGCTTCTCACTTCCGTTGATGAGTCGTTCAGTGAAGATCCGGTTCGCATGGTGCGTGCGATTCGATATGCATCGACAACCGGTTTTGCGATACCGAATCGTCTTGCCCGGGGTATACGAAAGCACGCGTTCCGTCTGAGGGAGTGTCCAGTATCCAGGCTTACTGAAGAGCTTTTCAAGATCGTTTCTTGCGGTGCATCGCGGGCGTTTTTTGAGGCCGCAAATGACTTGGGTGTTCTCGGATTTCTCGTTCCGGAGATCGACAAGCTGATTTCGGTTTCTTCCACGAAAGCGGAGCTGTTACGATCGCTCGATGAGCTCGATGAGCAGATCCGAAGCGACCAGGACGTTTCGAAAAGCGAGATGATTGCCGCTGTGGCATCTCCGTTTGTCGATGTAGATCCGAAGATAGATCTGGATCTCGATCTCTACGTCAAGCAGCTGTTCAGGAGTATCAAGGATCTCGTTGCGCCGCTTACACCGCCGAACGCCGATGTAGAACGAGCTGCACGAAACCTCATGAAAAGAAAAGGCTTGCGTCCCCCGCGACGTTCGCGAAGAAGGCGTAAGCCCCGTAAATCTTCCTGAGCCGGCAAGCCGATTTCCGACTCCTCGGAGCGACGACTCGTACGTGATGGCTTCGGCTCCGATCGGAGCCGGTGAGTACGTTACCCTTCGATTTTATTCAGTAGATTCTGACTTTTCTCCCCATACGCAAACGGGTCTGCGTCTTGCGCCTGCTGCAGGAAACGTTTTGCATCTTCAAAACGATTATTTGCGTATGCGTTTACGCCGAGTGCGTAGTATGTCAATCCGAGATCACCGCCCATTTGTTGAGCGGTGAGGTAGTAGTATTCCGCCAGCGTGAATTCTTCTCGTGTATAGTTGATCAGTCCGAGATAGTAGTACGGAATATCGTGGCTTTCGTTTCGGTCGATCGCTTTTAGAAACGCCTTTTGTGCTTGATCATATTTCCCTTCACCATAATACGCCATTCCGTCACGAACGAGCTCTGCAAACGTCTTGACCGTAGCGAGATGATCCTGAAAATCGGCATAGAACTGCTGGAGTGTTACCCATGAAAATACATCGTTTTTAATCGTATTTGCGTTTTGAGATATCGAGCTCTCCGCATCGAGCGCGGAAATCGAATCCCACAGCATACGGTTATATTCTTTCAGATCGCTGTTATAGAGAAACGAAACAAGTGCCCACGCCTCGGCGTAAAACGCTTCTATATTCGTGTTGGCGGTCTCCACATTGATGGTCAAAAGCTCGTCGAGGTTGATCAGCTCTACCGAGCTGGATTCATTGACGATCGATTTGAGCGTTCGCACCCATGCGAGATTCTCTTTGAATTCCACTTCAGGTATCGACGAATTATAGGTGCTTTTCTCAAAAAAGACGGCGAATCCTTTTTGCATCCAAAGCGGTGGATTCGGTATGTACGCCTTGAGAAACTGTATGAACGCGTGATGCGCAAGTGATCGCCTGAACGACTCCTCCTCGGTGTGATACCCGAGAAGCTCGCTCTTTGCCACATCCTGATATTGCAGGAATACAAATGAATCCCGTTGTTGCGGTATGATTGATGCGAGGTAGCTGTCGAAGTTCGTTTTATTGGCGAAAACGCGAACTCGAAGTTTTGCGGGAAGCTCCTCGATGTCGAAATGCATATACTTGTTGTACAGCTCGAGATATTCATCCAGCATATCGGCGGTTTCCTGCGCATGGGTCAGGCTCACCTCGGAAAATACGCGATAGTGATCACTCACCGCTTCCTGAAATGCGCCGATCTGGGCACACAGTGCACCTGATATCAATACGAACATTAACAACGATAAAATCCGGGTTTTCATAGCTTCCTCCACACTTGAGAGTACGAGGATCGTCGAAATGTGTCAATTAATTTTTTTTGTACAGAGAATTTATTGCATCATCGCCGGTCTGCTCTTTTCCGAACGCGCGTTTTCGCAGGGCACCGTTCAATCGTTTTCTCCGACCGTATCTACGTTGATATCCGCTTTCTCTATGATAATCCCGGTATATCGCTGAATGTTGTCGATTACATAGTCCTGAAAAGCATGCAGGTTTCCCGACAACTGTACGCCATACGGGACATTGAGATATATCCCGAGGATATAGTTTTTACCGTCGCTTTTTACCGATACTTTTCGTATTCGTATCGATGGATCGAATTCGTCTGCACAGTGCATTACCATCTGCGCAAGTGCAGCTTCGGATATCGACACCTTTCCCTTCATGCCGAACTCGGGTCGAACAACCGATTTTTCGTATGTTCTTGCTTTTTTGGAAAATACCCATTTCCCTCGTTTTAGAAAGACTTTGACTGTGTCGTATAATAAATGCGGATAGTTTCGTGCGATTTCCACTGCAGGTACCGGTATGACGTGTCTGCCGGTATATTTGCGGGAATGAATGGCCTTTTCTATTTCTCCTTCAGTTGCGATTTCCTCGATACGTATGATCTTGAACGGTGAGGGTAGGCCCAGACGGGAGGCTATCCGTTCGACCATTCGTTCCGATGTGCCGATGATGAGAACTTTTTTTACTTTTTCCTCGTCGAGTGCGGATTGAACTTCCCGTTTGTGAGCCGGATCGTCGAACAACGCGGTCTTTATTGCTTTGAGATACATCCGCTCCTTTTTGGCGGAACGACCGGCGATAATCTTTTGATCTTTTATGAGAAGCCCGTCGTCGATAATAAGATCGAGCCCGAATTTCTGGCTTACCAGTTTTGCCCTGAAGCTTTTTCCGGTTCCGCTTCTTCCGACAAGCGCGTAGACCTTTACTCCTCGGATCCACCAGGAGGTCCGGTAGATGAGACTTCGTACACGTAACAGTTTTGATTCGGCCATTGATGCAAGCACATAGTACTAACAGCGGCGGTAATTGGAAAGCT
>CAYLZA010000306.1:0-4596 GCA_964387575.1 uncultured Spirochaetales bacterium
TTGCCGTCTATCACCACGTTTACCGAAGGGTGGTGTCGGTAGGTATCGGTGATTATCTCGAGAATGCCGATATTACGCTCACGGAGACGAGGCAACTCACGATTAACGTCGTCGAATCGCTGATCGGGAAGGAATGGTAATCATCTGATCGGAGTTGAGGAGCGATGCGCTCCATCCCCATTCAAAGCGGGAAGAAGATCATCGATTGAAAACACGAAACCGAATGCTACCGCGATGTGCCAGAGGGCGTAGCGCTTGTGCTCCTCGGAAGCCGCGCTTTCGGCGTTTTCGACCGCGGTTACCGCCTCCCTGATGACAGAGCAGATCAGCCCGCGCCGCGACATATCGATCATTCCACCGGGAGACATCCACATACACCAGTTGACCGCGAATCCCGCGTATATCACATGCGAGACCGAGTGATAACCGAGCACATCACCCATTACCTCAGAGCTTTCTACGATGTACTCGTTGTCGAGAGGCGTACAACTCTCGGGAAATCGTTCGAGCGATGCTTTCCCCTTCCGGATATCCGGGAGATTTTCGGAACCGGGGAAGACCGCTTCCTCCCGGAACCGCCTGAGATCATCGGTTTCAGGCGCATGGATTTGCGACCGCCCGTCGGCCCGGCTACCCGGCATCTTCGAGGAACAGGCCAGGGCGTTCTTATATGCCACGTGTTCCCGGTAGTAGGAAAGACGGTTTGAAATGTGGATAACCGGAAGCCCGCGCTTCCGTACCGCGCCGAGAAGATCGGGAAAGACCGTTCTGAGTATTTCCTGCGATCTCGGAATATACTCAACCGCGCGATACCACCCGGGAACATCTTCACGCGGGGGTGGGTATGAAGCATGCATTATTGCCAGCGCGGTGTGATCGAGATCGACTTCGATCTCCCGACGTTTCCACCCACCATAGCCTTCCGCAGGCACCGTGCGCGTGTAGTCGGCATCAAACTGCTGGTAGTAACTCGCGGGAATTCTCATCGTATCTTTTTATGCACGAAAACACTTACCGGCAAGCAGATCTTCCAGCAAATCCGCCTCCCGTGAGGAAAAACCGAGATGATTTCTACGACGCCACCCCTCGGCGAATCCGGAATATCCCGCCCTTTTCGCCGCTTCTACCGCTTGCTCCCGCATCGAATCGATATAGGAATCGAGCCCCTGACTCTTGTCGAGCCACTCTTTCTGGCTCCGGTGGCACCCGAGAAGATCGGCCTTGCGATCGATGACCTCGGAAACATCTACCCAGATGTCGGGCGCTACGGGATTATTCAACGGATCTACGAGTCCATACGGCATCGCGTGATAGAGCGTACAATCGACATCGATCGGATCTCGCGGCGGCGTGGTTGTATAGTTGACCATCCCCCGTGCAAACGCGGCGGTAACACCGATGCGGGCTGCATTCATGTGGTCTTCCATGTAATCGGTTACCGAAGGGAGGAGAACGATATCGGGTGCTGCTTCTCGAACTACCGCTGAAACGCCGCGAATCAGCCGATCTTCGTAAAAGATCTCGAGATCATTGCAGAGGCTCCCGTGGTATTCGGCGCCGAGCAATTTCGCCGCTTCAATCGCTTCCTGACGACGAATTTCGACGATTTCCTCGACCGATTTGTCCGTGGTTCCGCAGGAACCCGATGCAAGATGCATATAGTGAACCGTGCATCCTCGATCCGCGAGCAGGAGGAGCGTCCCCCCCATCATGATCTCGATGTCATCGGGATGCGCGCCGACAGCGAGTACGATACGTGTCATCGTCAGTGCATCTCCGGATTACAGCTACCGACTCCCCGGCGGTAGTAGTTGAACACAACGTTCGGGTGATCAGCGAGTAACGACATCGGTACCGATGCATCGGGAATGCGTTTGGAGATCATGAACGCGGTCAGCCGCATTCCGAACGGATTGTCGTGGGTTCCCGCATGCCAGATAGAGACCCGTGCGGACTTCCAGGTTTCCACCGGACCAACGGTAAGCGCTCTTGTCGGTACGCCCGTCACGACGCCTCCCCCGGAGGTTCTCGCGTTTTGAATCAAGGTCATCGGATGGAGCTCGACGGTCCTGGCCCCGAGTTTCCGGTACTCTTCGGGTGAAGGCGGCTCTGCCGAATAATCTCCCTCCCTGCGAGGAGGATCGTTAAACGCCCAATGCTTCACCTCGCCCTGTCCGCCCTGCATCACCAGGCACGCCGCCTCGTCGAACGACTGCGAATACGCATCCAGACCTTCGATGGTCGGGAAATGCAGATTCTCTTCCGGGATCCTGAGCTCAGGATCGATTCTGTCGAAGCAGAGCCTTCTGTCGGCGGCGGCGAAGCTCAATGGATGATCGGTTCCGACTTCGCGATCCCCAACGATCCATTCATCCATTCCCCAGAAGTGACCGCTGCGTACATCGAGCTCCATTTCATTTACGATTCGAGCGACGAGCGGGAGCTGCTCGGTCGGTCCGATCGGCCCGCAAATTCCCGCCGGGCTATCACTCGTCGATCGTCGCCAGCATCTGATGTACTCGAGCGCTTCCGCGAGATAGAACTCTTCAATCGTGTCGAAGAAACGTACAGCGAAGCCGGGACGCGATAGCTGAAGCAGATCATCGGGCGTTAATCGGGCGGCATCGTCGAGTAACTCGTCGTCCAATGTGGTGTAGTCCCACCATCCGTCGGCAACCATACTGTTTTTGCGCATAGTGAAGCGATACTACCACGCCCGGCACGAACCAACAACAGCGAACCTCGTATTGGAGCAATTCCAAATGCGGCTATGAGAACCTCGAACGCCTATTCCGTTTCTTGCGATACCGCCTGACCACACTGGTGTGATCAGGCGGATCGCCGGGAAACGGCTTCGGAGTGGTTATGGGTGCATAGGAATTCAAAATCTGGCTACAGATTTTGAATTCCTGCCTCGTATTGAAAGTCTCGACGCGTTGCTTCACTATAAAAGCGGGGTGTCACAGGCTGCCCGTCATTACCTGTCGAGCCCGCAAAACAACGAATTACACACGAGGTTACAATGAACGTACTACATGGATTGGGAATTCAGAGCTTCTGCTTCAGAGGCTTCAAACAGCATCACGAGGTAATCGAAAAACTCAAGGCCTGCGGTGTTTCTACGATAGAGCTCTGCGCGGCTCATGTCGATTTTACCGACTCATCGCAGTTCGATTCGATTATCAACGAGTACGTCGATGCCGGAGCTCACATTCCAAGCATCGGCGTACAGACATTCAGAAACAACGAATCGGAGGAGCGGCTCTATTTCGAGTTCGCCAAAAAAGCAGGGGCGAAGTTTATCAGTGCATCGTTCGATATAAATACGGTTCCCGAGAGCATCCGAACGGCCGAAAAACTATCGGACGAATACGATATTCCGCTCGCCATTCACAACCATGGTGGTAAACATTGGCTCGGTTCGACCGAGATGCTCAGGAGAGTTTTTGCCGACACCAGCAAACGCATCGGTCTCTGTCTCGATACCGCATGGGCGCTCGACTCCCGCGAAGATCCGATACACATGGTAAAAACATTTTCGGATCGACTCTACGGTGTTCATATCAAGGATTTTATCTTCAACAAAAACCGCGAACCGGAAGACGTGGTCGTCGGCACTGGCAATCTGAACTTAAAAATGTTGTCGGACACGATGGAAGATGCGGGATTCTCCGGATACGCCGTTATCGAATACGAAGGCGATGTAGATAATCCGGTGCCTGCGCTCACGGAATGTGTACACAAGGTCAGAGAGACTGCTATCGGCGCTTCCTGAATCAACAACCGCCTGACCACACTGGTGTGATCAGGCGGTGGCTTGCTTATGGAATAAAAAAAACCGCCTTCACATGATGTGAGGCGGTTTTGTTCAGGCAGGACCGATCGGACTATATTATTCCTGCGTTCCCGCCTGTTCTTCGGGATGCATCTTTTTACGTTCGAGATATCTCAAGACCTGGATGTTACCGAGCTTGCTGAACTCAGCCGTCCGTCGAGCTTCTTCACGCTTTCTGAGAACACCCCAGACTTCTTCCTCATTGATATCACGCTGTGTGTCGAGTACCGCTTTATCGTAGGTAATCGAGATATCCTTGACATAGGTGATAAAATCCCCACCGGCCTGAGCGGCGTCTTTGTAGAACACCATACCCGTGAGCTTCCGCATCGGTTCCGCCCTCGGATAGAGCGGGGTGCGAGCCAACTCTCGATTTCGAACCTCTTCGACGTAATTCGGGTTGTTCCATACCAACTCTCTCCAACCGTCGAAGTCGAGATAACTCATGAAAATCTGTTGCTCCTCGTTGTTCTGATCCTCGAGCACGAGCGCAAATCCGTTGGGGAAGTTGCTGCCGTATACGCTGATCGAAACCGATTTAATGGTTCCGACGTTTTTTACGACACCATACCCTTCGAACTTCGTACCACGAAGATCCGTATCGTCGGTTACGACGGTTCCGTCGCCCTGGAGCGTGGTCCGTCGCATATATGCGGGAATATCAAACGGCGGACGTACAACCGCGAATGAGTTGTAGGGCTCGTCCGGAAAATGAACCCGGATACCAATTACATTGTCACCCGCAAATCGTGCGGCATCGT
>CAYLZA010000307.1:0-4569 GCA_964387575.1 uncultured Spirochaetales bacterium
TTCTTTCACATAAACTTTAACTCCAGCATCTATAAGTTTATGTACATTCAAATCCCTGTTCCCCTTTGTACAAAACCGTTACCGTCCCGTGTTGGATCCCTGTCGGGATTACCCGTTTGAAGAGTTTTTGTACGCGTTCTGGAGGTGCGTTCGTAGCGATATCGAAATCACCGGGATCGAGCCCGAGGAACATATTGCGAACCGCGCCACCGACGAGATAGCACTCGAAGCCGGCGTCTGTGAAGATTTTGGAAAATGACTTTAGAACACGCGGAACACGAATCAAGCTCATAGCTCCACATTCAAGCCGACGAGATTCGTGGTGTCAAGAATGGGTGGGTGAGGGCGGCGAAATGCCGCCCTCCGACGAGCTTACTGGAAAAGCTGAAGTACCGTCTGACCCTTCTGATTAGCCTGGGCCAGCATTGCGGTAGAAGACTGGGTGAGTATCTGGTTCTTTACGAACTGCATCATCTCCTCAGCCATGTCGGTGTCGCGAATCCGCGATTCCGCGGCCTGCAGGTTTTCCGCACCGATCGCAAGACCTTCCATTGCATATTCGAGACGGTTCTGATACGCACCGAGATCGGCCCGTTGCTTATTGACCGTGCGAAGTGCACCGTCGACAACGGAGATGGCCATATTGGCGCTGTCAGGCGTCGAGAGCGAGATAAAGGTCGCGCTATGCGGAAGCCCGTCAGCACTCTGAATCCCGAGCCCCTGAGAAGTCATGGTCCCGATATAGACGCGTTCGCGCTGATCCATGTTCGCGCCGATGTGGAGCCACATGCTTCCTGCAACGGTGTTTTCACCCGTTTCCTGGGCGAATCGGCCGGTCAGGATGTTCATGCCGTTGAACTGGGCGTGAGACGCAATTCGGTTGACCTCGTCGACGAGCTGCGACACTTCAACCTGAATCTGCATGCGATCTTCGGACGAATACACACCGTTCGATGCCTGGACCGAAAGCTCGCGCAGACGATGAAGGATAGACTGCGTTTCCTTGAGATATCCTTCGGTTGTTTTGATAAACGAAATACCGTCCTGGGAGTTTTGCTCCGCCCGGCGAAGCCCTCGGATTTGTGCTCGCATCTTTTCAGAAACGGCCAAACCGGAGGCATCGTCTCCTGCTCGGTTGATTTGCTCACCCGATGAGAGTTTTTCCATGTTCTTGTCGACGGCGAGGTTGTTAAACTTCAACTGCCGGTGGGCGAACATGGCGCTCATGTTGTGATTGATTATCATTCAATCCTCCTTGATTGAGTTCCCCGGACCTCCGTGTCCGGTTGTGTCTGTAATAATTGTCGGATTCTGGCCAACGGACTCAAGTTGAAAAAATTGCTTTTTGGTATACTATCGACGTATGACAGGCGGCGAATGGGGAATCGTACTTACCGGCGGCGCTTCTCCCGCAAAGCACTATGTCGTGTCGTTTCTCGATCGCTCCGCGTTGTGCGTTGCCGCGGATTCGGGTCTTGATCTGGCGATCGACTATGGAGTAGAGCCGGATTTCATTGTCGGCGATATGGATTCGGTTGTGCGCAAAGACCATTTGGCCAGGTTCAGCAACGACCGTGTTATTCGTCATGGTACAAAAAAGGACGACACCGATACCGAGCTGGGTATCGAATTATTGCGAGAAAAGGGAATATCCCGAATTGCGATAATTGGGGGAGGTGGTGGGCGTCTCGATCATACTATTGCGCTGCTTGCACTCTTTGATCGACCGTTTACTCCCAAGATGTGGGTTTCGGACGCTGCATTCGTGCACATAATTGACGATACATTACGTATGACCAAGTGTGAGGGACGGAGAATTTCGTTTTTTCCGGTCGGCGAAGATACGGTAACGATGCGGTCGGACGGACTCGAATGGGAGCTGAACGGGCTGCGCTGGAATCATGGCAGTATCGGAATAAGCAACAGGATTCAGAAAGATCCGATGACCGTTGAAGTTCTTACGGGCAAAATTATTATGGTTGGAGAGCTCGAGGTTTTAGCCGGAGTAGCGAATGAGCAATAGAACGGTCTTCCAGGAACTGACTCGATTTATGCCGGAGAAGGAACGCGAGATGCTTCTCAACCGGATAAATCAAAGCCTGCACGCTGATGAAGAGGAAGACTCCAAAAAAAGCTACCATAGAGAGATCGAGGAAGGCGAACGGAAACAATTGATCGACCGCGATCTCGCAAAACTCTCGATAGTTTCTCGAATACTGCTCTGGTTCAGGAGCAAATTCGGCGGCAAATCGTTGCAGGACGCATACGTCAATCTTCGGATCAAAGTTATCAAGAGAAAAATCCAGGCCACATTTCCCGGTATTACCGGTTTTGAAACGCGAGATCTCAGCCCTCGGCTTGCAGAAGAGATCTTTAAGCTTTTTTCATTATCGGTTCCTCTGAAACGTATTTATCAGCATATCTGGCTGCGTTCGGAAGATTTCGAGCAACTATTTATGACAATACTCGACGGGCGAATCGAAAATCCAAAAACCACGTTAACCGACCTCGTCTCGATGGATCAGCTTCAATGGGTATTCGGCGAAAAAGGAACGCGGGACGCTCTTCAGGCGGAAGTTACATCAAAACTCACTGAGTACATAGAGAGTATACCATCGTCGGTCTTTACCGAGGCCGAAAAGGATCTCGAACCGATCGAGAAAACGCGGGATATAGTTTTGTATCCGTACGCGTCCTTTTTTCAGCTCTTTCATTATACGCCTCTCGAGGAGGACATTCACAAGAAGACTTTTTTTAAAAGCGCTTCGGCAATGCTGTGCCTCGAGCATCTCGAAAAAATTCATTTTGCCCTCTATGAAGCAACCACGAATTCCGAAGAGGTTTCGATAACGAATGATGTTGCAAAATATCTGAGCCGTATCAAGCGGACCTATACCGACGTCGGTAGTGATATCGATATCGAAGACGACGAGTCGGGGGATGATTCGCCAACCGAGGATGACGAACAGCAGTCTCCGGAGCATGATGCCACGGGAAATGCAACCGAGGAGGCGGCGAGAGAGGAGGAAGATAGTGGAGACATCGACCCAATGGTTCCCAAAACCGTGCTTCAGCTGATCTCGACATGTTGGAAACTGTACAAACGGCTTCCGCTGGAGTCACTTGTACGGTTTTTCTTGAAGGATCCGTACTACGATCTCGTAAAAACCGTTCCAGCAACTTCGCTCCATGAACTCTACTCATCGGTCATTCGTCTTCGGTTTATGGCCGAGCTCGACAAGCTCTATCCCCAAATACAGCGACAAGTGCTGGACGACAAAATAAACGAATTATTCGAGGGAAAGACGCTCAGGACATTTCGCAATTATCGAGAGTATCAGAGCCTCGACTATGAGAAACTCGAGCTTCCGTTTTTTTCTCATATTCGATCGGTCATGCTTCTTTACAACTATATTCATTGGTTCTACCGCAGCTATATTCAGGAAGGTGTACAGCTTCTCGAAAGGAGTGTACTCGGACAAAACCGGATTACGCGGGATCGACTACGTCAGCACGCCGCTTCAGTCGAAGACATCGGCGAACGCATAAAACAATTCGACTATTCGCTTTCCTCCGACTCGGAAGACGGAAGAACGTTCCAACGTTTGCGATTTACGCTCGTACACGATCCGAGCCATCAAAAAATGTATCGTACCCTGGTGATCCAAAAAGATAGAGAGGTCAGGAGTATAATCGATCGCGGTATAGAAGCGTTTGAAGGACTGGAACGTATTTTTCGTGATTTGAGTGGTAGCTCAAACCAGAATATCATTGCGGCAATGAAAAACCACTATTACGTAAAAGGTGCTCCCGTCTCTCTCGAAGACATTGTTACCGAACGGGCCGATCATATCCATCGATTTATAAATTTGCTGAAACAGGTCATCAAAACTGAAGGCGGTTGATCCGGCCGGGTGTTAAACCGTCAGAGTGAATCCTTCATTTCCGTTCTCAGCCTTTCGGCGGTTTGTTTCGGATTTTCCACGAGGACCCGTTTCCCTGCAATCAGATCTGCTATTCCGAGCTCCCGGGGATAACGTGGAATAATGTGGTAGTGGAGATGGCTGATCGACGCTCCGGCATCGAGTCCCATATTGAATCCGAGATTAAATCCGGTAGGGGATTAGCATCGTTCGAGTACGTCGAGCAGGATGCGGATCAAACGCTGCTGTATCTGTTCTTCCTCGGGGGTTAATTCTCTGATGTCCTCGACATGCCTGCGCGGAAACAACAGAAGATGTCCCGAATTATACGGATAGAGATTTACCGACACATTGAAAAGATCGTTTTCGTAAACCGAAAGATTTTCTACCTGATCCGAGCCGTCCCGGATGAGACAGAGAATGCATTCTTCAGGCCGTTTGCCTTTCAGATACGCGATTTTCTCGAAGTTAAAAAAGTACTCCACAGTTATTCGGTGTCCAAGCCTTCGATTTCGGTCAGTATTTTGTCGAGGCGTCCCTCTTTGAGCGTGAACAGATCCATAAGTACAGGATACTCGGATAGCAATTTCCCGTATTGCTCGAGAACGGAAAAATGCTGGTCCGCCCGTTGCTCCGACTCAACGAC
>CAYLZA010000308.1:0-4568 GCA_964387575.1 uncultured Spirochaetales bacterium
CGGATACTGATCCCGGCCTCATCAAGCACTTACTTTTTGATCCGGGTGAATTCGACGAATCGATCAAAACGAAGATAGAGGAAGAGCTTTCGGTACCGGTATTCATGGATTGGCCGAAAGTACTCCTTCATACGCATGAGATAAAAAAAGGTACCGTTGATGGCGCACGTATTGTTATCGATGTGTTGCTCGACTACGGTACCGGTATCGGCATTTTTATCGACAACGAGTATTTTACCGGAGAAACCGGATTCGCCGGCGGTCTCGGTCATATCATCCTTCCCGGTAACGACCGAACATGCTATTGCGGGAATACCGGGTGTATGCGAACGCTCGTATCATTTCGCGGTATTTGTACCGAGGCGCTCGCACGACTCGAGCGAAGCGAAGGGAGCACGATAGCAAGCTCGCTTGATCCAAAAATGCTTACCGGACCACACTTCGAAGAAGGCGTCAAACAAATCATCGAGCTCGCACTCAAACAGGACAAGCTCTGCATAAATCTGATCTACGATATCGGCGCAGCCGTCGGAAAGGAGCTGGCCACGGTTATCACGTTGCTCAATCCCGGTGCACTCGTTATTCACTCGAATCTCGTGGAAGCAGGAGACGTTTTCACCGCACCACTCATGATGACGATACGCAGAAACGCGTTTTCTTCATCGCTCGAAACGCTCAAGACCAATTTCCGCACGATTAATCCGTACGCCTTTGCCGAGGGCGGAGCGTTACTCGCTATCACCAATCTGACCAACAAGCTCATCGATGGTCAACGGTAAACGAATGGCGGGTGCGGATGAATTCGTTCCGGCTTTTTTCCGAGTGTAGGCCCGCATCCCGTTCAGGTTCAACCGCTGATGTGGTACTATCCGGCGGTAATGAATACGTATCCACTGGTTGAATCTCAGAATCTTCAAGCACAGCAATTTACACCGGCATGTTCGGGCTATGATGATAAGGCGCTCATGGCGTGGCAGGAATACGCCGACGGGAACGAGGTGATCCGCGCGCAGATCTTTCGAACGGATGTTTCAAAACGGACACCGATCGGCGAAGAGCTCGTTGTTTCAGGACCGGGATTACGGCACGGCCCCGTCTGCGGCTGGGCAGGCGATGAAAACGATCAAATACGAGCGATCGTTGCCTGGATCTCGCAACCGTCCGAACCGACGGACACCGCCGATCAGGATGCGGCATCACAATCGTCACCGTCATCGCGACCATTATTTCCTCCTTCGGTAATTGAATACGCTGTTCTTACCGACACCGGATGGAGCACTCCTGAGACGCTCATACAAGCCGACGCCGTTCTCAGCCTCGCCGGGTGCGGAGAAAAATCACGCACCGGACATGATGACGGCACAGCGATATTCCACACAACCTGGCTCGAAGATGTGGACGGTAGCTTTCGGATACGTCTTTAGCGCTTCGACGGTAAAACGTGGAGTGAACCGACCGCGATTCCGGATGTCGGGGGCGATGTGCATCGTCCTGCGGTCGCCGCTTCGAATGGAATCATCTACGTCACATTCGATCGATATGATAACCGACAATACTCGATACATTGTGCACGTATCGACGGCAACGGCTCGATCGAGGTCGAACAGGTTTCACCGGTAACGAGTGATTCCTGGCGATTCGAGCCTGCGGTGACCGTTGATCGATCGGGAAGAGCGCTGGTAGTTTGGCTCAATCTGCGTGACGTCGTAAACTCCGACGGCATCGTGGATCAATATCCGACGATCCGCGGAGCCGTTCGAACCGAAAGCGGATGGGAGTTGCTGCGATGTGAATCCAGGCAGCGTGACGGACTCTCCGGTCCGGAGGTAGACACCGATCTGGCGATCCTCGCCTGGGGACTGCTTTCGGTTCACGGTGCAGGGGTATGGGGGTATCTCGGACGTCGACGTAAACCGTTATTGATCAACGACAACGCCGGCACTCCCTGGCTACTCTGGGAGCGAAAGGAAGAGCACGACGGATCTACGCCGAAAGCCGGCGGGATGGTGTGCGGGAAAAGGCTCGATTCCGCGGACATCGAATCGGAACCGATTCTGTTCGCCACCGGCCCGCGTTGGTACGTCCCGGTGAATCTCACACGTAACGACCGCGTGCTTACACTCGATTTCGTCGCCCGTTCGGCGCCGCCTGCGATCCCGCCTGTTCTGATATACGGCCGTATCGAAATGGATAAAAGCGCAACTGACGGGAGTGCGCGTCTATCGGAACCGGGAGATTGGAGTGATTGGTCGGTTACTGATGTGAATACAATCGTTCCTTCAATGAAACCGGAGGCGCTCGGACCGCAGCCCGTGAAAACCTCCACGCCCGCAGGGAACACTCGGTGGAATCTCTATTGGGCGGATCTCCACGTACATTCAGGATTCTCCGCCGATGCGGAAGGCTTTATGGACGAGCTTGTCCATTACGCAGAAGAGAAGGCGGAGCTCGATATTTTGTTGATTCAGGACAACGACCACTATCAGGTCACGCTCACCGAATCCGAGTATGAGCTCTATCTGCGATATGTTGCCCGCTATCACCGTGACGGAGAGCTCGTGATGCTTCCCGGGTATGAATGGACCTATTTTGAGGGCGAACCGAGATCCGGTAATCATCGCACGGTATTCTCCGCCGATCCCCGCTTTCCGATCCTCAGAAATACCGAGGCCGGCGATGATCCGAAACGGAAGCTTATCGAGCACGCGCGCAGGTGCGACGCGACGATTCACATACATCATCAGCACTTTATTCCACTTGATGACGCGATGGACGTGAATACCGAAATCTGCTCCGGCTGGGGTGCGCATATGATGCACGACAAAGAGCGTTCGTTGTACCGGGACCTGCAAAACAACGGATACCGACTCGGATACTTCGGCGGAAGCGACAACCATCGCCGTAATCCGGGATTGGGTGGAGCGTTGACCGGGATTTTCGCCGATTCACTCACTCGTAACGACGTTATCGCAGCGCTTCGTTCCCATCGGTGCTTTGCTACGATGGGAACGAGAATCGTTCCGCGGTTCTGGATCAACGACGGGTTCATCGGGGATGAGCTTCGCATTTCCAAGCCTCCGCAGATACGTTGGCAGGTGTCGATTCCGAGGCCGCCCGCAGACCTCACGATTTACCGGGACGGCGAGCGGCTCGCTTCATATCACGCCGAAACGAGCTTTGCCGAAGGTGAGCTCATCGACAAAGAGCTTGCTCCGGGAAGTCACCACTATGTACTCGAAGTAATCGAATCCGGAACGTGGGACGAACATCCTTCGAATCTGGCAACGGCAATTGGTCCGGCCGCCTGGACCAGTCCGATCTGGGTTGAACGAGCGTAGTTCCGGTGCAGTAGGCGTCGGGGGCGGCGCATACCGTCGCATCCAGGCGCTTTTCGTTGTTGCACACGACGGCTTCTACACGATACAATGCTGCGAGCGTTAAATATGTGGAAAACACGAGCACTTGTGCTCACCTTATTTTGCGCCGTTTGTCTCATTCCGATCTTCGCGCAAAATGAAGAAATTGATTTTAATACCTATTACAAGTACGACTTTTCATTCGGTGCCGGATATCAGAGTTTTTCTCCCCTTACAGGCGGACAGCTCGATTATCAGGCACTCGAGTTTTCGGGTATAGGCCGCTATCCGATTCCGTCGCTGCCGATTCTGCATCCGACGCTCAAACTCGGTTATATGCAGGTAGACGCCGCCAAGGCCGGCGAGGAGCTCAAATGGGATCACTCCCGGTTTTTGGGGCACCTCGGCATGGGGTACACCAACCGATTCTCGAAAGAGTTCGAATTCGGTGCGGATCTTACCATCGGTGTGTCGACGTCTTTGTTCCCGAATTTTATTACGAGCAGTTCGTCGGATGACTCTGAGGACGACACATCGGTTACATACGGCACGGTCAACTTCGAAGCAGCTGTTTCCGGACGTGTCTCGCTCGATCCCTCATATAATTTCAATATTACGTTTCAACCGGAGCTCAAATTCGTTCACGCGATTTCTCCGCTGCGTAAGTTCAACGGTTTGATGTTCGGTGTGGGTGTAAACGTGCATTATCGGTTCGGGGACGATCCGGACGCGACATCGCAAATTATACGAAGTATCAGATTCGGAGAGCCTCAGGTCGACACGTTGTTCGCTGCGCTTCAAAGCTGGTACGTTCGCAATTCATTCGGTAGTATCGAGATTACCAACACCGAAAACTTTCCGATTACCGATGTGGAGATAGCGTTCTTTCAACAAGGCTATATGGACGGTCCGACGATCGTAGCAAGCTATCCGGAGCTTCTTCCGGGAGAGAAAAAAACCGTTGAACTGACCGCTTCATTCAATCGAAATGTATTTGAGCTGATAAATGTGGCTTCACTCACGGGTGAAATCAAGACGGTGTATACCGCACGAAACAAAACTGCGGAGCAAACTACTCCGATCGACTATGATCTTCATGACAAGACCGCAATGACATGGGACGACGATCGAAAGGTAGCCGCTTATATAACGCCGAAGGATAGTGCCTTACAAAACTATACCAGTGCGCAGCTCGGATATACCAAAAACGAT
>CAYLZA010000309.1:0-4563 GCA_964387575.1 uncultured Spirochaetales bacterium
TTTTACCGCGCAGATCGAGGCCTTGAAACGGTAGCAGGAAAGCTTCTATCTCACGTTTCAGCATCACCGTAAGCTCCACCGGGGGTACCCGCACGCAAACCGCCTGACCACACCAGTGTGGTCAGGCGGTTGTTGATATTTTCTAAATACCTATAGATAATGCTCATCGCATATGGTTAAGGTAAAATTAGTCGGTGCCGGCGGATACGGGGGCGTCGGCGCAGCCGAAATTTTCTCTCGCCACCCCCAGGCGGAGCTCGCGGCTTTAGTCGATATCGTCGATGTTGGAAAACGCATTTCGGATCTCTATCCACATCTCACCGGTATCTGCGATCTCGAAATAACCGATACCGAGCACGATCGGACCGAAACGGACGTAGTGTTTTTTGCAACTCCCGATCGTGTCGGAATGGCGAATATCGGACCGTATATCGATTCGGGAGCTCGAGTCATCGATTACTCCGGGGATTTTCGTTTCGACAGCCCGGAAGCATACGCCGAGTACGCCTCTCGGATCGATCTCGAAACAAAGCATCTGACACCGGAGCTTCTCGGCGATTCCGCATACGGCTTGGCGGAGCTTCATCGGGACAAAATCAAGCCGGCAAAGGTCGTCGGCAATCCCGGTTGTTTCGCCGTGAGCGCCACGCTCGCGGCGGCACCGGCGGTCGAGTCAAAGCTCATCGATTCGAACGGAATCATATTCGACGCGAAGACCGGTGTATCCGGTGCCGGAAAGAAAGAGCGTCCCGCGTTTCATTTTCCGCATCGATACGAAGAGATGAACGCATATAAAATGTGTCGGCATCAGCACGTCATGGAAGTGGAACGGGAGTTGTCTCTCCTGCACGGAAGTGAGATCAGCGTGACGTTCAATACACAAATCGTGCCGATCGTTCGCGGTATTATGACGAGCTTTTACGCACCGCTCGATTCGGGAGTCGATTATGCGAAGATACTCGAGGCGTATCGTGAGTTCTATCGAGACGAACCGTTCATTTCCGTTGTCGATCGCGACGGTAGCGCGGGAAACCGATTCGTGAGAGGCACGAATCGATGTGCCCTCTGGGTAAATGTGGATGAACGTTCTCAAATGCTCGTGGTGATGTCGCATATCGACAATCTGCTCAAAGGGCAGGCGGGAAGCGCGGTGCAGAATATGAATATCATGTTCGGTATCGAAGAGACCGCCGGTCTCGATGCACCGGGGATGTATCCGTAGCGCCGTATGATCTACGTCGTCGGCGCGGTGTGCTTCGATGTCATTACCGAACGCGATTCCTACATTCGCGGTACCAGTAATCCGTCGCACATTACGGCTCGTCTCGGCGGTGTAGCGTATAATATCTTTTCGCATCTTCACGGGAACCGGCGGCTCGTTACCGCACTGGGGGACGATATGTTCTCCGGGGTCGTAGAGCGATCGCTCCGGAACGAGCTTCGCGACCCCGGCGAGGCGATTATCCTGAGAACCCGCGAAACCGCGGCACCCTTCTATGTTTCGATAATGGAAGCCGGAGAAACGCTCGTTGCCGCGTCTCAAATGGATGCGGCCGAAGCCGGGCTTACGAGCGAGGCGGTTTCGGAGCAGCTGCAGGATGCGGGGCGGGGCGATGTCGTGGTAATCGATGCGAATCTCTCGGTTTCGACGGTCCGGACATTGATCGAACGGCTGTCGAGCAGGACGACGCTCGTTTTCGAACCGATATCGGTCGGAAAGGTGGAACGCCATCTGGAAATCCTCCGGGGATTGACGATCATGACCCCGGATGAGCTCGAGTTTGGTGCGCTTTTCGGTACATCGCCGCAGGCGGTCGAGGACAACGCGGTCTATGAGTATCTGGAGGTTCGAAACATTTCCGGTATTATGAGAACGCGCGGAGCGGCGGGAACGACGCTCTACATCGGACGCGAACGAATCGATTTTCCCCCGTACAGAACCGTGCGGACCGGCGACACGACCGGCGCAGGCGATATGCTGACGGCGCTTCTCGCCGAGGCTATCCACGAGTCGGCCCGACGGGGAAGCAGTGAGGTCCGCGATATTTTGGTTACGGCGATTCCGCAATCTATGAAGCAGGTGGAAGCGTTTTTACAGCGGCGAGGAGAATCGAATGAATGATCCGATCCCAGGCACCGGATCGACGTATCTCGATATAAAGGAAGACGTCGAGTCCGCTCTCGAATCGAACCAACCGGTCCTTGCTATGGAAACGACGATTGTTTCCCACGGGATGCCATATCCGCGCAATCTCGAGGTGGCGCGTAAGGGAATCGAGCTTGCCCGGGAACGGCGGGTGGTGCCGGCACCGATCGCGATCCTCGGGGGAAGAATCAAAATCGGTCTCTCGGACGACGAAATCGAGCATCTGGCGACCTCGGAGAATATCGAGAAGGTATCTCGCCGCGATTTGTCACGATGTGTGACGGGATCGCTCGACGGGGCTACGACGGTTTCGGCAACGATGTATTGCGCCCGGCTGTCGGGGATTTCGGTGTTTGCCACGGGCGGAATCGGCGGGGTACATCACGGAGCAACCCGGAGCTTCGACATCTCGTCGGATCTTATCGAGATAGGTCGTACACCGGTTCTCGTCGTATCCGCAGGCGCTAAGGCGATCCTCGATCTTCCGGCAACGATGGAGTATCTCGAAACGCAGGGCGTCCCCGTCATCGGCTACGGAACCGATGAGTTTCCCGCGTTTTATTCGAGGGAAAGCGGCGTGTCGGTTCCGATCCGGCTCGACTCACCCGCGGAGATCGCCGAGCTCTATCACGCGCAGCGGAAGCTCGGACTCGAGCAGGGGATTCTCGTCGCAAATCCGATCGACGCGGAAGACGAAATACCGTCCGACGTCGTTCGAGCATATATCGATACCGCGCTGACCGAGTGTACCGAGCGCGGCATCAGCGGGAGTGAAGTAACTCCCTTTCTCCTCTCGCGGGTAGCCGAGCTTTCTTCGGGTGCCACCCTCGAGGCGAATATCTCGCTGTACAACAACAACATCGGTTTGGCCTGTGATATTGCGCGGCGGCTGTGAAAGCCGGCTGGTACAGTCAGACAATTATCAACCATTACCATTGAGTGTCTCGGGCCCGAGCGAATTCAAAACTGACGGCGCATCGGCACGGCAGGTAGAAAAAAAGAATAATTTATCGAAAATCTGGATACCCGATTCTGATGTGCTATGTTACGTAAATTATGTTGGTTCGGATCTAAAAATCCCTCATCAACAAAAAACATCATCAGATTCACAGGAGACTATTGTGAAAAAAAGACTTATCGTTGGGATCTTGGTCATGGCCATGTTATTGGTTTCATTTATCGGATGTGACTTCCTGGGATTAACGGTTACAAAGGAGTGGACTTTGTCGGGTACGATCGACATACGCGATACGACAACAACCACCACCGATGACTATCGGCTGGCGGCTTACTACGCGGGAAGCGGATGGTCTTTATCCGACCTGACGTCCGATACACTCACTGCAGTAAGTGATGTCGCAACGGTTACCGATGGTGGAACGTTCGAGCTTTCGATAGACACGACCGGAATATCGCCTTCGGACGGGGACTACATACACCTCCTGGTATTTATAGATGTAGACGGGGACGGAGCACTCAGCGTCGACGACAAATACGACGATATCGAAACGACGGACAGCGACACCGCATTTCCTAGTCAATCGTGGCCCTATTACACTTACAATGATGAAAGCACCGATACCCAGGATAGAGGATGGACGGTAGACGATGAACGGGTGACGGACACGGAGGGTGCGGATCTCGAACAGGACTCAACCTCTTTCAGCACGTTTGAATAAAAGATTTTTCGTCCGGTGTAAAAAAGCACCGTAGAATATCCCGAGGTGGTGCGTACACAAGCGCACTGCTTCGGGTTTTTTTATCCTTACGGGTGTCACACCCTTTTCCACAATCAACCGGGCATCAGCTTTGATAAATCTGCTTCAGGTTATTACTCTAGGTCGAAAAGTACTTTAGCGGTCTTGGTAACGATGCAGAGTTCGTGTACCCCGCTCCCGACGCACCGGATCCCACCCGAATCGAAACAAAACAAAATATCTCAACATATGTAGGGTCGAACGTTGAAAGCGACTTTATTTCGCGCTATTTTGATAGACGATACCTATGCAACGCCACGGCACACCGGTGCCTTTCGGAGGAATCAGAAAATGCAACGAAAACTCGTTCTCTTGTTTTTGTCAATCATCATCCTGATCGGATTTTCGAGTTGTGAGCTTCTTGGCGATCTTTTCGGAATAACAATCGGAGGAGGAGGCGGATCGGGCTCGGATTCATGGGAGCCTGATGGCGGAAGCTACAGTGCCTCATGGATATACGAAGGGTTGTCTCAGAATCACACGATCGACCACAACGGCGATGTCGACTGGATGCGGTTCGAGGCCTCGGCGGGAACGATTTATGCCGTGGAAACCTATGGCTCCGGATATGGAAACGACGTCGATACCGAGCTCTGGGTATACGATTCGAACCTAAATGAGATCGACTACAACGACGATAACAACGGAATTTTTTCGTAC
>CAYLZA010000310.1:0-4562 GCA_964387575.1 uncultured Spirochaetales bacterium
GGCGGGTTCAATCGGTGGCGCTGCGGCTGATATGCGAGCGTGAGAAAGAGGTGGAAGCGTTCGTCCCGGAGGAGTATTGGACGCTCAACGCCAAGCTCAAAAAGGGAAAAGCATCGTTTGACGCGGAGCTCGTAACGGTGAGCGGCGATAAGCCGTCGTTTCCAAAACGTGACGCGGTGGACAAAGTGGTCGACCGCATCTCCGGTAAGCCCTGCGTGGTCACGGCGGTAAAGGAAAGCTTCAAAACGTCGAGACCGAGACCGCCGTTTACGACATCGACTTTGCAACAGACGGCTGCAAACAGACTCGGATATACCTCGAGAAAGACCATGCGGATTGCTCAGCAGCTCTACGAAGGGATCGCCATCGGAAAAAATCCGGTCGGGTTGATTACCTATATGCGTACCGATTCGACGAGAGTATCGAATCAGGCGATTAACGATGTGCGTGAGTATATTTCCGAGAATCACGCAAAAGCGCTTCCGGAAAAACCGAACCGATACTCGGCGGGCAAAGGCGCCCAGGACGCGCATGAAGCGGTCAGACCGACCTATGTGAAGTACACCCCCGACTACGTCAAGAAGTATCTTTCGAAGGATCAACACAAGCTCTACTCGATTATATGGGAACGTTTCGTCTCGTCACAGATGACGAACGGACGTACCAAAACGACGACCGTCGAATTTACGATTGTAGATGCGGGGTTCCGTGCATCTACAACGAAGACCGTGGAAAAAGGATATCAAAGTGTGCTCAAGCTGCTCAAACCGAAGGAGAAATCACGACGGCTTCCGTCGCTTTTCGAAGGTGAAGAAATAGAGGTGACCGGTTTTGAGCCGGAGCAACATTTCACAACCGGGCCTTCGCGATACACCGATGCAACGATCGTAAAAACGCTCGAGGAAAAAGGTATCGGTCGTCCCTCGACGTATGCTCCGATCATTTCGACGCTTCTTGACAGATACTACGTTGTACGAAAAAACAAACAACTCGTTCCGACGACGCTTGGACGGATCATCAGCGATATGCTCGTCTCGACGTTTCCCGATATCGTTGAAGTCGGATTTACCGCAGAGATGGAGGAGAATCTCGATCTCGTCGAGGAAAACAAACAGGAGTGGCACAAGGTTGTCGAGGAGTTCTACGAGCCGTTTATAAAAAGGGTCGGACATGTCATGGAGACACTGGAGTCGATAAAAGGGGTGCTCGAAGAAGAAACCGACGAGAAATGCGAGAAATGCGGAAAGCCGATGGTCAAAAAGCTCGGCCGATACGGGTTCTTTCTCGCATGCTCCGGGTTCCCGGAGTGTAGAAACACGAAGTCGCTTCCTCTTGCGGATTGTCCGAGATCGAACTGCGATGGAAAAATTGTGGCCCGGCGTAAGCAGGGTGGAAAAGGAAAAGAGTTTTACGGCTGCACCAATTTCCCGGAATGCGACTTTATCAGTTATTATAAACCGACCAACTCGGATTGCCCGAAGTGCGGCGGATTTCTCGTCGAGAAATACGACAAGAAACGCGGAAGCTATAAGGCATGCGTAAATCCGGAATGTGATTTTCTGCATACCGAAAATGATGAGGACAAAAGTGCTTGAAGACTTTTTGAGCTATCTACGAAGCGTCAGATCGCTGAGTGAGAAATCGATTACCGCGTACGAGCGCGATCTCAGACGTTTTTTCGCGTTTCTCGAGCCACGAGGTGTCGGTGTAGAGGACGTGGGGCTCAAAACGGCCCGATCCTACCTGGCGGATCTCTCCCGTTCAGGAATGAAGGAGACGAGCATCAACCGGGCGCTTTCGGCGATTCGTGGTTTTTACCGATACGGGTGCCGATATGCCGGTTTGAACGCAAATCCGTTCGAGTCGGTCCGATCGCTCAAGAAACGGCGGGAGCTTCCGGAGATCCTCTATCAAAACGAGGTCTCATCGCTTCTCGAATCGATTGCGTCGGATACCGAAGAAGGTTTTGCCAAGGCACGTGACCTCTGTCTCTTCGAGCTTCTCTACTCTACCGGGTGCCGAGTTTCGGAAGTGGTCGGAATGAATGTGATGGACGTCGATATATCGAATCGTACCGCTATGGTACGCGGTAAGGGATCAAAGGACAGAATCGTGTTCATCGGTTCAAAAGCCGCGTCGGCGTTGATCGACTATCTTCCGTACCGCTCGCAAGTACAGAGTAAAAAAGACCCCGATGCGGCGGCCGCGCTCTTTCTCAACGAAACCGGGCGACGGATTACGCGGCAGGGAGTTGCGTATCTTATCGAGAAGCGGAAAACAGATGCATCGATGTCGAAAAAGGTTTCGGCTCACACCTTCAGACACAGTTTTGCGACGCACCTCCTGGACAACGGCGCGGATATTCGAATGGTACAGGAAATGCTCGGACACGCCGGGCTCTCGACCACTCAGATCTACACCCATCTCGGAATAGAAAGGCTCAAACGGGTGTATCGGGATGCACATCCCCATGGAAAGACAAAAAGGAGCGCACGATGAAAGCGCATGCAACGACGGTATTGGCGGTGAGAAAGAACGGCTCGGTAGCTATGGCCGGCGACGGGCAGGTAACGCTGCAGAACACGGTCATGAAAGGAAGCGCTCGAAAGGTGAGGCGGATTTACGACGACAAAATACTCGTCGGTTTTGCCGGTGCAACCGCCGACGCGTTTACCCTGTTCGAACGATTCGAAGGAAAGGTGAAGGAGTATAACGGCGATATCACCCGTTCCTCCGTTGAGCTGGCAAAGGACTGGCGGATGGATCGGATGCTCAGACGGCTCGAGGCGATGCTTCTCGTAGCCGACAAATCGACTATTCTACTGATATCCGGAACCGGCGATGTGGTTGAGCCGGATGAGGGCGTGTCGGCGATCGGTTCGGGAGGGCAGTACGCATATGCGGCCGCGCTTGCGTATATGGAGTCTCAGGATCTGACGGCTTCCGAGATAGCCGGAAAATCGATGGAGATAGCATCGAAAATCTGCATATATACGAATAACGAAATTATCGTTGAGGAGCTATCATGAATAACGTCGTAGATACACTGTCTCCCCGCGAAATAGTAAACGCGCTTGATAAATATATAATCGGTCAGGAAAAAGCGAAAAAAGCCGTCGCAATAGCGCTCCGCAACCGGGTGCGCCGGCAGAAACTTCCAGAGGACCTCCGCGAAGAGATTGCACCGAAAAATATCATCATGATCGGCCCGACCGGCGTAGGTAAAACCGAAATAGCGCGAAGGCTTTCTCGTCTTTGCGGTGCGCCTTTCGTCAAAGTCGAGGCGACGAAGTACACCGAGGTCGGCTATGTGGGACGCGACGTGGAATCGATGATCAGAGATCTCATGTCGAGCGCGGTGTCGATGGTGAAATCGGAGCTTCAGGAGGAAGTCCGGGAGGAAGCGGGGCAACGAACCGAAGAGGCGCTGCTCGATCTCCTGCTACCGAACACCTCTTCGAAGAGCGGATCTTCCGGATCCGGTTCGCGCACCGAGGCAACCCCGGCTCCGAGAGTCTCCGATGAAACGCGTGAGAAGTTTCGTACAAAGCTGAAGAATGGAGAGCTCGAAGACAAACAGGTTGAGGTCAACGTCAGCAAGAGCAGTTTCCCTTCGATCGAGATTTTCTCGGGGCAGAGCTTCGAGGAGATGGATGTAAATCTCGGTAACATTTCGAACATGTTCGGCGGCGGGAAAAAGAAGAAAAAGCTCGTTACGGTTAAGAACGCTCGAGAAATCATCCTCGCCGAGGAGATGGACAAGCTCGTCGATAACGACCGGGTTTCCGATCTCGCCCGGGCGAGGGTCGAAAATATGGGGATCGTATTTATCGACGAGATAGACAAAATCGCCGCGAAAGAGGGACGATCCGGAGTCGATGTATCCCGCGAAGGCGTGCAGCGCGATATTCTGCCGATCGTGGAAGGCAACAAGATCAACACCAAGTACGGCATCGTCGACACATCGCACGTTCTGTTTATCGCTGCCGGGGCATTTCATATGAGCAAACCGTCGGATCTCATTCCCGAGCTGCAGGGACGGTTCCCGATACGGGTAGAGCTCGATGATCTCAGCGGTGATGATTTTCAGAAAATCCTCACCCAGCCGGAAAACTCGCTTACGAAGCAGTACACGGAGCTCATGAAGACCGAAGGGGTAACGCTCGATTTCCGGGAAGAAGCATCAAAACGAATCGCCGAGATCGCTGCGGAAGTCAACTCGAAAACCGAGAACATCGGCGCCCGGAGGCTTCATACGATCATGGAGCTGCTTCTCGAGGAGGTGTCGTTTCACGCGCCCGAAATATCGGGGGAGACGATCGATATAACCGCGGACTATGTGGATAAACAACTCAAGGATGTAATGGAGGATCATGATCTGAGCAGATACATACTGTAGCCGGCTGATGGGATACACGCGGCACCGGTAAATCCGACGGGGCCGGCCGCGCAAGCCGCAGCTCGTGTCGGACAGGAATTCGCATTATGAACCGTTGGCACGGTTTCCCACACCATACAGCTGTTTTTGGTGCCTTTCCTCATCGGTCATAATGCGAATTCCT
>CAYLZA010000311.1:0-4539 GCA_964387575.1 uncultured Spirochaetales bacterium
CGATCTGGTCGACGACGCTGAATTCGAAGAATTCGTCATCAACGTGATTTCGTTTATGCGACAAGAGCCGCGCTATGTTCTCGGCGTTGCGGATCAGGTCCCACCCGACGGACTCGAGAGACGAGTCGCCCGGGTACGGGAGCTTGTCGACGAATACGGTCGCTATTGAGATCATCGGAGCCTGATCGGCCGGTTAGGCCCATGAGCGAGGCGCGAAGATTTATAGGGAAGCGGAGAGATAACATGATACGGGCAGGAGTTGCGGAGCTGAATGCATGCGTAATTCGAATGTCAAAGTTGTGTAACAGCTGCAAAATCGTTCTGATTCCGGCCTTTTTTCTGAGTAAATTAGTTCGCAATGAAAAGCAATTTACAAAACCCTAAGACAAAACCGGAGTGGTTTGCTCGAATTCGACGGTACCGGCAATCGAGCCGGAGCAAGGCGATGCTGCAGACTTCCGGCAGCATCGGAGTATATGCAATCTTGTGGGCTTTCATGATCGTCGCCGTGATTCAGGACGCTCCCTACTGGGTCGTGTTGTGTGGCATTATTCCGGCCGCGTTCGTGCTGGTACGGATTTTCATACTTTTCCACGACTGCTGTCACGGCTCGTTTTTTCCCAGCTCGCTCGCAAACCGAATAGTGGGTCACATCACGGGGATTCTCACGTTTACGCCGTTTGAAGCGTGGAGGCGATCACATCTTATGCATCATGCGACGAACGCACAGCTCGATCATCGTGGCATCGGTGACGTTTGGACGATGACGGCACGCGAGTATCGAGATTCCCCACTTCGAGTTCGGGCCAAATATCGATTATTTCGCAATCCGTTTATAATGTTTCTTCTCGGTCCGATTTTAATTTTTCTATGGAAAAATCGATTTTCCGGAAAAGACGCATCCCGCAAAGAACGAATAAGCACCTTGTTCACCAATCTCGCAATACTTGGAATTGTGGCCGGCGGGAGCGTTACGATTGGTATTGTCCCTTTTATTCTCATTCAGTTGCCGGTTATTTTTATCGCCGGTGTGATCGGAGTGTGGCTCTTTTATGTACAACATCAGTTTGATCCGGGATACTGGGCACGTGACGGCAACTGGAGTGAGGTTGACGCCGCACTCGAGGGAAGCTCGTTTTACGATATGCCCGTTTTTTTTCAGTGGTTGTTTGGCAATATCGGTATTCACCATATACACCACCTGCATCCTCGTATTCCGAATTACAGGCTCAGAAACTGCTATTTCGAGAATCCGGGAGTTCAGTTAACGAGCCCGCTTACCGTCAAGAGAAGCCTCAAATCGATTCGGATGAATCTTTGGGATGAATCAAGAAAACGCTATATCAGCTTTCTTGAATATAATCGATTATATGGATAGCGTGCCTGGAGAGTTGAATCCTATTGCCATACCACGAATATATGGCGTATGACATATAGCGTCAAATCAACGACAGGGCATTGAGCCTTCGATTTGTTTCCCCTATCAGCGCTGACTTCGCATGGGACGGGACTGACCGGCGGCATAACGGTGACAATTCTGATGCCGGGTGTCGAATCTGTGGAGCTACTCGTATATGATCGGATCTTGCATTTTCGATATTTTCGGCGTAGCATCAAACAATTGACATTGAGAAAGAATTTTTCTGATGAGCCGCAATTGGGTATTTATCATTATTATCTGTTCGTTTGCATTTATGACCCACTTAAGCTGCGTGTATGAAACGCCGCAGCTTCACAATCCGAGAGATCCAATCGCTGAGAACTATATTCAGGGCTTACTTCCCCGAAACGATCAACCGATAACATTGTCTACGAGCGGCTCACTAGAGATTGAGTTGATATCGATCGATTTTGAAGAAAAGCTGTCCATTCAGCTCGAGCAGCCAGCCCTATCAGAGACAAGTTTGTGATTGGGGAAGATCTATACGTTGGCGACGCAACTACGCGTTGCGCGTATTCCGTAGGACAACCAATTGCAATAGCGGTTTTTAATGAACATAACGGTGCGGTCATGTCTTCCGTGAACGAGGACCATTGTCTGAGCTCGTTGTCGGATACGGAACTCATATCGATGTATTGGAACTGCTCAGGGACGTCCCGCTTTTCTGATATCGTATTCAGCGTATGGTGTAGTACGGTCTCCGACATTCCGACTGCCGGTCCTGCACCTGTCTCCAACATTGAAGCAATTCGAGGTGAATCGGTTGTTACTCTCACGTGGACAAATTCCCCCGCAACCGACTTCGCCGGAGTTTCGGTATTCCGCGATCTCGACGCGACACTTTCGCCGAGCGATAGTGTTGAGGTATACAACGGTATCAGCGAGAGTTTCACAGACATCGGGCTGACGAACAATACAACATATTACTACATGGTTTGCACTTATGATTTGACCGGCGATTATTCGACGGGATCTTCCGTTTCGGTAGTTAAAGCATCGATTTCCGGTCTATGATATGAATGTGCGAAAAGGAGAGAAGATGATTGATGTATTACCGGATCTGTTGAAATTTGAAAACGGCGAGACGGTCACGGCGTCCCAGTGGAAAAACAGACGGCGTGAATTATACGATGCGATTGTTCCGCACGAATATGGGGGCATGCCTCCGAATGACGGAAAAACCGAGGGTATCATCCTGTGCAAACAGAAACTTCGGGGAGGCGGCGGAGTCGAGTATCATACGTATGAAGTGCGGACGAGTTTCGTCGGTGGTGGCGAGCATTCGTTCGTGCTCAATCTGTGGACTCCGCCCGATCATGTTCGCAACGAGCAGAGAGCGTTTCCGGTTATTCTGGACGGGGACGGCTGTTGGCGCTATTTTAACGAAGGCATAGTCAAGCGTGTTCTCGAACGCGGTAATATTGCGGCTACCTTCAACAGAACGTGTATTGCAGCAGATAGCTCGGACCACTTTCGGGACACCGGTATTTACCGTTGCATACCGGATGCGTCATTCGGTGCGCTTGCTGCGTGGGCGTGGGGATATCATCGATGTGTCGATGTACTTGCTTCTCTCGATTTCGTCCAAGCCGATCAGATTGCTATTACGGGGCATTCGAGAGGTGGGAAGACCGTACTGCTTGCAGGCGCAACCGACGAGAGAATCGCGATAACAAATCCCAACGATTCAGGCACAGGCGGATCCGGTTTGAACCGGCTCAAGGGTCCGGACGCCGAGGTAGTAGAGGATTTTTTCAGATCAAAAAACATCTTCTGGTTCGGAGACGGTTTTAGGGAGTACCGGGGACGCGACGAGGAGTTTCCGTACGATCAGCACTTTCTGCACGCGCTCGTCGCACCACGGGGATTGTTGATAGACGAGGCGTATGAGGATCGTTGGGCGAATCCCCCCGGCTCATATGCGGCGTGTCGAGCGGCTGAGTCCGTATATCGGTTGCTCGACGTACCGGGGAAGATCGGCTGGGCCGTCAGGGAAGGAGGTCACGGGCACTACCTTCCCGATTACGAAGCGCTTCTTGATTTTGTTGATGTTCATTTTCACAAAAGAAAGCTGGAGCGCAACTTTCAGCGCGAGCTGTTTCCCGGAATCGAAAGAAGGCTCGAATGATGTGTTTATCCGGCAGTATCATCGAAAAAAGTCGCGCGAGGTTTTCGAGTTTTGCGTATTTTCAGTATAAATATATATAATATTATGCATCAGAAAAGCTTTTCTCTTTTCTCGCTCTGTATTAGTATATAGCAGGGTAATATCTGGATATTTGGATTGGTTGAAGTCGAGGTTTTAGATGCAATATTATGAGTTGAGTAACGAAGAAGAGATAACGGACACCATTAATAAGCTGAGGTCGAATCTGGGGGATTTGCGGCAAATCGTCATTCCGAATGATAGAGAATCTACGATGTCAGGGAGACAAATTCTGACTCTTTACAGAAGATTTGAGCCGGCGGCAAAAATCGAAGGCGATGAAGCGCTGATCGACCAATTCGTTTCCAAGTTGAACGAACGCGCAAACGGCGGATCGAGCTAGCAACCTATTGATTACATTCATAAATAGATAGTTATATATTCAATCATCGTCATGGTCTTACCTTTAGTTCAAGCAACCAATCGAGTGCCGGAGAATCTATCTTTTTGTGATGATCGACAATTCTTTCGGTAAGACTCGTGACCGTCGGTTCGTATTCGACGAAATTAAACAGATTGGTAATCTGCATAGGATCTTGTTGCCGATCGAAAAGTACGTGTTCCGAACCCTTGATATACGCAAGCTCGAACTCGGGCGTAAAGATACCGGCTTTTTCGAAACTCGAGTGATGAATAAAGCTCTCGTCCGTCCAGGGAATCCAATTGCCGCGAACAAGTTCCGATCCGTCTCGACCCGACCTGCTTCCGTTGTGCTCGATTCCGAGTAGACGGAGAAGCGTCGGCATGATATCGGTCCGTCTTCCGTATGCCCAGGAAGGACGTCCTTCCTCGCGAAATGTGTCCGGGACGATCATCGACTCCGGGTCGAACATCGAATTGTACGGTTCTCTCACCGAAAACGGCGTGTGGGGATCGGGAATACTGAGCATGA
>CAYLZA010000312.1:0-4529 GCA_964387575.1 uncultured Spirochaetales bacterium
ACCAATCATGCCTTACTCCTCGGCGGTGAGTATCATACATTCAATCGGGAGCTGCAAGGTGGCGAGTGTACCTGAATACCCGCTGAACAGGCAAGTTGGTTCTAACACGTTTTTAATATTCACCTGTTGTTGACTTCCGTGCTCTTACGTATATTATAGACACTATTATATACACCCATTCTAAAAGGAGTGACTATGAAAATTCTCAAGTCGTTAGTAGTTGTGGCTCTCCTCCTTTCCGCCGCAGGAGTTCTGTTCGGTGCGGCCGCGAGGGAGGAACCGCTCGGATCGGAAGAAAATCCGATCATTTGGGCGTTCGTACCATCCGGTGAAATGGAAACGGTTGCAGCCGGCGGGGAAGCCGTTGCAGACATGATCTATGACAAAACCGGCTACTACATCGAAACAACCGTAGCAACCGACTACGCCGGCGTCGTCGAGGCGCTGTCGAGCGATCCGCCTGAGGCGCATATGGCTTCACTGAATACGTTCGGTTATATCCTTGCTGCAGAACGGGGCGTGGCCGAAGTCGAGCTGGTTGCAACCCGCTACGGCAGCCCGACCTACGCCGGACAGCTCATCGCGCGTCGAGGAAGCGGAATCGAAAGCGTCGAGGATCTCGAGGGCAAGACATTTGCGCGACCTGATCCGCTTTCTACGAGCGGGTGGATCATCCCGATGGTGACGATGCGGGCCGCCGGTATCAATCCTGAGCAGGATCTCGCAGAAATCGTCGATACCGGAAGCCACGACGCGGTAGTTGCCGCGGTGTATAACGAGGATGTCGATGTCGGTGCAACATACGTAGATGCACGGTCGACCCTCGAAGACACCGAGCCCGACGTTATGGACAAAATCGCCGTGCTCGCAACATCGGAACCGATTCCCAACGACGGTGTCCAGTTTCATCCGTCGGTATCGGGAGAAATGCGCGAAAAAATCATAACCGCGCTGCTCGAGATAGCGGATACTGAAGAAGGCGTTGAAGCTCTCAAAATTGCTTATTCATGGGCGGGGCTCGTAGAAAGGGACGACACCTTTTACGATCCGTTCAGACAGGTTCTCCAGGCTTCCGGCATCAATGTCGAAGAGCTGATGGGAGAATAACCCGGAGCATAAATCTATATATCGACGGTCGCCGGCCCATATCGGGCTGGACCGTCGGTTTCGCTATTTTTTTATCGGACATGCCATTATATGCTTGAAATCCGAAATCTAACGAAAGTGTACCCCGACGGTACGGTAGCTCTCAGAAACGTCGATTTTACCGTAGAGGACGGTGAGTTTCTCGTCGTTATCGGGTTGAGCGGTTCGGGAAAGTCGACGCTTCTCAGATGCATAAACCGTCTTATCGATACGACCGAAGGCGAAATACTCTGGGACGGCCGTAACGTTCTGGAAGCGGGTCCCACGGAGCTGCGAAAAACCAGACGGCAAATCGGAATGATTTTCCAGAACTTCAATCTGGTACGACGCTCAACGGTCATGACAAACGTGCTGGCGGGACGACTCGGATACGCGAATCCCTGGTCGAGTCTGCTTCATCGATTTAGATCAAACGATCGACAAAAGGCACGGGAAGCACTCGAACGGGTGGGGATCGGAAATCAGGCACACAAACGCGCGGACGAGCTTTCCGGCGGACAACAGCAACGGGTCGGCATCGCACGGGCATTGATGCAGGATCCGAAGATGATCCTCGCAGATGAGCCGGTTGCCAGCCTCGATCCGGTTCTCGCTCACACGATACTCGGTTATCTCGAGCGAATGAACACCGAATCGGGTATCACGGTTCTCTGCAGCCTTCACTATCTCGATCTGGTGCAACGATACGCCACCCGCGTCATCGGGCTTCGAGACGGTCGAGTCGTATACCGGGGAACCCGGGAAGATATCCGGGCGATGACCGATAAAGAGTTCAAGGAAATTTACGGCGAAGAAGCCGAACGGGTAAGCGCCGGTCCAAACCAGTCCTTCGCAGCGGAAAGTGAAACCGGAGGCTCCACATGAGCAACGATGTTTCAACCGAAAAAGCGACTTTGGCTTCGACGCTACCGGCTCCGGTCGTGATGGTAGCATCCGCACTGATCCCCGGTCTTGGTCAGATACTCTGTAAAAAGGTTCGACGAGGACTGTTGATTTTCGCGTCAGTGATCACGATACTCGCGCTCATTGCGTGGCGAATCGAAGATCTGGCACACCGGGAACCCGACGCGTTTTCGATGTTCACGAAAGCGCTCGATCGGCGTCCTTTCTTCATACTGGGGATACTCATCTTAATCGGCATATTCTGGATAGGAAATGTACTGGACGCCCGCGTTCAAACCAGGAGTAGAGAAAAGCGGATCCCGGTTTTGTTTGGGCTTGCAATCGTCATTTTTTTCATACTCGGATGGCAAATAAGCGGTATAGACGTATATAAAGCGGTACGCGATCTTCCCGAGACGATTCCACCGCTACTCAAAGTTTTGTGGCCGTGGAAAGCCGCGATAGAATATCCGACCGATACGATCTCCGCCGCCGTCCCGATAGAGGTACCGTGTGACGACGATCCACCTTCCCCACCGGAACGCATAGAGGGGGAGCCGTATCTCGTCTCCGATCCGACCTGCGGCGTACTCTCGCAGATGGCAACCGATGGAACGGTCACCCCCGGAACGACCCTCCATCTCGAAGGAGAAGGTTTCGAGCCGAACACGGAGACCCACATTTGGTGGATCGATCCCATCGGCAATGAGTTCAGACCCCGACAAGACAACGAATACGTTCTGGTGACGACCGACGAAAACGGTGCGTTTTCGTTTGATCTCATCATGCCGTACCGGATGATCGCCGGTGCCGAGGGAACGCAGACGCACCATGTGGAAGCACGTCAGGTTTTCCGCGCCGGCGGGCCGAGGCCTGCGAAGCCGCTTCTGCTGACAATCAGCAGAATGGTCGAGACGATCATGATGGGAATGATGGCAACGTTATTCGGAATCGTGCTTGCCATCCCCGTAAGCTTTCTTGCCGCACGAAATCTCATGGGTGGTTCGATATTGGGTCTGACTGCGTACTATTTTACTCGCACCGTGATGAATATTGTCAGAGCCATCGAGCCGCTGATCTGGGCGTTGATCGCAGTCGTCTGGGTCGGACTCGGACCGTTCGCAGGTATAATCGCGCTTACGATACACTCGGTTGCGGCACTCACAAAGCTCTATTCCGAAGCGATCGAGAATATCGATCCGGGACCGATCGAGGCGATCCAGGCAACCGGCGCAACAAGACTCCAGACGATAATGTACGCCGTCGTTCCGCAGATGATACCGCCGTTCGTTTCGTTCTCGATCTACCGTTGGGACATAAACGTACGTATGTCGACGGTTATCGGTCTCGTCGGTGGCGGCGGAATCGGTTTTATCCTCGTTCAGTACATACGGTTGCTCGACTACCGCGCGGCAGGTATCGCGGTGTGGTTTATCGCGATAACCGTGGCGATTCTCGACTACGTGTCCGCGGAGATCCGCGCGAAGTTCGTGTAGCGGGCGGGCGCCGATAGGTATTGCAAATCAACATCATCTAACATTGACAATGCATAGTCGTTGATTTATTGTCGCACGATCACAGTATTGAAAAATCAAATAGGACTCCAGTATGACCCGAAAGCTTCTGCTTGCTGCGTGGATCGTTTCTCTTTCGTTGACAATGACGCTATATGCGGACTCGGCTCGCGACTATCGCAATCTACAACGAAAAATATCCGACTTTATAGAAACCGGATTTGCAATCGGAGACGAGGCTGCAAAAGAGATGATCGCCTCGGCGGTTTCGACGTATGCCGAAACTCATAATGAATTTGCCGGTACAACGATCAGCGACAGCCAGATCGCAACGGCGACCTCCGCATTACAAACATTATATAGAACATATAAGAGTTCGGATGGAGTCGACGAGGCAATCGAATCGCTCCGGTTCGTTCTGAATAACCGCGATCTCGTAATACAATCGATGCAGAACTACCCGACCGAAGAGGCGTTCATCAAGAACGTCGAGCTGTCGATCGAGCGCGCGGACGAACCCGCGTATACGGACCGTATTCCGAGCGAACAAATCATCGTAGCGGGAGAAACCGAAAACGATCTTCGGATAGTCCCCGACGAAATCAGACTCATAGAGGACTCAGGCACCTCGGGACATATGAACGGCGCGATTGACGCCGGCGAAACGATTGCCGTCAATATCCCGCTAAAAAACTACAGCTCCAGGAAATATATCAGCACCTCCGGATTTCTCGAGACCGATGATGAATATATCGTCGTCTATGATGACGAGGTCGTATACGACGAAACGAAACCGGATGAGACCAATACTTCGGAAGAGCACTATGTATTCAGCATCAGTCCCGACTGCCCGGACGGTCACATAATTCGGTTTTCCCTTTTAGTGTGGGACTCAGATTTCGGACAGAGCACTGAACCATTCGATATCGAAGTCTATAATGTGGGACCGCTCGATTTCGGCGAGTATGTCGTTGATGATGACCGCCC
>CAYLZA010000313.1:0-4524 GCA_964387575.1 uncultured Spirochaetales bacterium
AGCCGTTCGGCGGACAGTACTATTCCTTCCTCACCGGGTTTCAGATCACGACCTTCGATAAAGGTAAGATTGTCGAACATCGAACGATACGATTCGGGCTGTATACCGAAGAGCAGGGTAAACGAACGGCCTTCGTACTCATCGACGCTCATCTGAGCATAGCCGGTGATTTGCGAGGTTATGCCGGTTATGTCTTCCCGCGACTCGAGATAGCTTTTGATCGCGTCGTACTTCGGAAGCGTCGGTGTTTCCTCGATACCACCGGGGGATTGTACACCAAAGAGTGATATCGCTCCTTCCGATATACCGGTGATCATGATATCGCCGGTGTAGTTATCGATAAATCCGCGCTCGATTCCCTTCGCGGCGGTACCCATCATTGAATACCCGACGATCAATACGATCACGCCGATTGCGATAATCGTCCCGATGATCAGTGATTTTCTCTTGTGCTCGATCAGATTACGGAGCGCAATTCGTACGAGAACGGGCATTATCGATCTCCCGATACATCCGCGGTTTCGCCGGAACGGATATTTTCGGTTACCAGGCCGTCCTGCAGCCGTATGATATGATCCGCTATACCGACGATCGCCGGGTCATGGGTCGAAAAAATGAAGGTCGTATTCAACTCCCGATTGATCTTTTTCATGAGCTCTATGATGTCTTCCCCGGTTTTCGAGTCGAGATTGGCCGTCGGCTCATCGGCGAGAACAATGCTCGGTTTGGTAGCCATCGCTCGTGCTATTGCCACCCGTTGCCGCTGACCTCCGGACAGCTCGTTAGGCCGATGTGTTTTCCACTCCTCGAGCCCGACCTCGGAAACAAGAAAATCGATCCACTCCTTCTTTTCGGCTTTTTCAGCTTTCGTATATCCTTCGTTACCGAGCATGAGCGGAAATTCGACATTTTCGAACACGTTGAGTACCGGAACGAGATTGAACGATTGGAATATGAATCCGATAAAATCGTGTCTGAGCCGTGTGATTTCTTTGTCGCTCAAACCGCTCGTGATCCGTCCGTTTATTTCCACCGTTCCTTCGGTCGGAACATCAATGCATCCGATCATGTTCAAAATAGTGGATTTTCCGGAACCGGAAGGACCGGCAATCGAAATAAAATCGCCTTTGGTTATTTCAAAGCTCACTCCACGCACCGCGTGCACTTCGGTCTTGCCGAGAGGATACACCTTGGTTACATTGGTGACTGCTACGATAGACATGTACGGCTCCACCTGAGGTTTGTATAGGTCGTTTGAAACATACTTCCGGGCGGTCGTTTATTCAAGAATGGAGATACAAAACGTGCGATTTCAACGATAGGTTGATCGCCCGACACCGGTTTCCCGTCTTGACTGTATTACAGACCGGTTAGTATCTTACCATCACTAGATTCACGCACAGGGGTAACTATGTCTAAATCAAAAGAAGAACGGATGCATGACTCTGCGTCCAAAGTGGAGGTGCAGCCGACGGGTGAATCTGGAGAAGATGAAAAAAGTACCGAAGAAGCACCGGATCAGGCTGCAACCGAAGAGGAGTCCCCGAAGGCTTCCGAAACCGAGCTGCTCGAACAACGCGTAAAGGAGTTGGAAGAGCAAAACGCCGAGCTTCAGGGAGAGCTTCTGAGAAAACAGGCGGATTTCGAAAACTTCCGTAAACGTATGTTTCGGGAGCGGCAGGAAGCCGTCGAATACGCAAACTCCAAGCTGCTGCTCGATCTGGTCGACGTAATCGACAATTTCGAGCGTGCAATCAAATCTTCGGATGATTCACAGGATTTCAAATCGTTCCACGAAGGAATCGAGCTCATCGAGAAGCAATTCACCAGCATGCTCGAGAACAAGTGGGGGCTGAAGCGATTTGATAGTGTCGGTGAGGAATTCGATCCCGAAAAGCATGAGGCGCTCATGGCCGAAGAACGGGACGATGTGGAAACCGAAACGGTGATGGAGGATTTCCAGAAAGGATACATGCTCCATGATCGGGTGCTACGTCACGCGAAAGTAAAAGTTGCCAAACCCGCCGGGGGCGGGGAGAGTCGGGGCGATGTAAACGCACAATCCGGCGGTTCGGATAATCAGGAAAACAAGGACTCATAGAATACGAGGAGAAGCATATGGGAAGGATAATCGGCATTGATTTAGGTACAACAAACTCGGTGGTTGCGGTAATGGAGGGCGGCGAATCGGTCGTAATCCAGAACGCCGAAGGTCAGAGGACAACTCCGTCGATCGTCGGATATACATCCAAGGGCGAACGGCTCGTCGGGCAGCCGGCCAAGAATCAGATCATTACAAATCCGGAGAATACCGTTTATTCGATTAAGCGGTTCATGGGACGACGATACTCGGAAGTTCCGAAGGAAATACAGATGGTTCCGTTCAACGTAAAGGAATCGTCGAATGGAGACTGTAGAATCGGGGTTCAGGATAAGGAGTTTTCTCCTCCGGAGATTTCGGCGGCGGTTCTGCAGAAAATGAAAAAGACCGCGGAGGATTATCTCGGAGAAAGCGTGACCGAAGCGGTAATTACCGTACCGGCGTACTTTAACGACTCGCAGCGGCAGGCAACCAAGGATGCCGGTAAAATCGCGGCGCTCGAGGTAAAACGAATCGTGAATGAGCCGACGGCCGCCGCACTCGCATACGGTCTCGGTAAGCACCAGAAGGAAGAACGAATCGCCGTCTACGACCTGGGCGGAGGAACATTCGATATATCGATTCTCGAGCTCGGTGACGGTGTTTTCGAGGTAAAATCGACCAACGGTGATACGCACCTCGGTGGAGATAATTTCGATCAGCGTGTGATCGACTGGTTGGTACAGAACTTCAAGAACGATCACGGAATCGATCTCTCGCAGGATCGGATGGCGCTGCAGCGGCTCAAGGAAGCCGCCGAAAAGGCGAAAATCGAGCTTTCGAGCACGCAATCGACCGATATCAATCTACCGTTTATTACGGCCGATTCATCGGGGCCGAAGCATCTGCAGTACAACCTTACCAGATCCAAGTTCGAGCAACTCATCGAGGATCTCATCAACAACAGCAAGGGCCCGTGCGAGCAGGCCATCAAGGACGCGGGGATATCCGCTTCTGAGATAGACGAGGTCATTCTCGTCGGTGGTTCCACGCGTATCCCCGCCGTACAGAAGCTCGTTACCGAGCTTTTCGGGAAGGAACCCCATAAGGGAGTCAATCCCGATGAAGTCGTAGCGATGGGTGCGGCAATTCAGGCCGGAATACTCGGCGGAGATGTGAAGGATGTGCTGCTGCTCGACGTGACGCCGCTTTCTCTCGGCATCGAGACACTCGGTGGTGTGATGACCAAGCTCATCGAACGAAATACCACCATCCCGACGAGGAAGAGTCAGATATTCTCAACCGCAGCAGACAACCAGACGGCGGTGTCGATTCACGTTCTCCAGGGCGAGCGCGAGATGGCCAACCAGAACCGGACCCTCGGCCGCTTCGATCTCGTCGGTATACCGCCGGCGCCGCGAGGAGTACCGCAAATCGAAGTAACCTTCGATATCGACGCAAACGGTATCGTTCATGTGTCGGCGAAGGACCTCGCAACCGGTAAGGAACAAAAGATTCGAATCGAATCCTCATCCGGGCTCAATGAAGATGAGATCAACCGTATGGTCAACGAGGCCGAACAGCACGCCGAGGAAGACAAGGCGGAGCGGGAGCGAATCGAGGCCAGGAACGAGGCCGATTCACTCATCTATACCACAGAAAAGTCGCTCAAGGATTACGGTGATAAGATCTCCGAGGACGACAAGAGCAAGATCAACTCGGCTATCGAAGATCTTCGAAAGGCACTCGAGGGAGACAACACCGAAGAGATCAAGAACAAGATGGAAACGCTCAAGCAGGCTTCGTACAGTCTTGCCGAGGAGATGTACAAGAACGCAAGCGCCGAAGGGCAGCAACAGCAAGCGGGTCCCGAAGGCGGGCAAAGTGAAGGCGGCGGAGACCAGCAGCAACAGAGCGGTTCCTCCGGTGATAGTCAGAGCGGCAAAGGCGAGAACGTAGAGGATGTAGACTACGAAGTCGTCGACGACGAAGACGAGTCGAAATAGCCCTAACGGGTGAAACGGCAAGGATCGATCGTAAGTGGCTAAGCGAGACTACTATGAAGTCCTCGGTGTGGAACGAAACGCATCGAAGGATGAGATAAAAAAGGCGTACAGAAAGCTCGCGGTTAAATACCACCCCGATCGGAATCCGGAAGATTCTGAGTCCGAGGAGAAGTTCAAGGAAGCCACCGACGCCTACGAGGTGTTGAGTAACGACCAGAAACGGCAGGCCTATGATCAATTCGGATTCGCCGGGGTCGAAGGTATGGGCGGTGGCGGCCACGACTACTCGACGGTCTTCCGCGATTTCGAGGATATATTCGGCGATTTCTCGAGCATATTCGAATCGTTCTTCGGCGGCGGCGGCCGCCGGAGATCGGGTCGGGAATCGCGGATGCGTGGATCCGATCTCCGCTTCAATCTGGAAGTGGAGTTCAAGGA
>CAYLZA010000314.1:0-4514 GCA_964387575.1 uncultured Spirochaetales bacterium
GGCGGCGACGATCGTCGGAAAGCTCCGCCCGTCGACAGAACTCACCAATGAGATCACGCACCGCCGACACGTAAGCGTCATCACCGATACCGACATACCCCAAATCGGATTCTATGCGGTTTACCACCGCATCTATTCGATCATTGCCGATTGGGTCAAAGAAATATTGTCCGTTTTCACCGTACAAATACCGCCGTGATTGTTTTACTATTTCGTATCCTGCTATCTGTACGATATGAGATACCCCGAGCCGTTCAATCCCGCTCGACGGGGGTATTTCAACGGAAACATCACACAACCGCCTTATCTCCTCGGGCGCCAAAACCGTATCACGATGCACATCTTCGTGGTTCCCGCGGTTATCGACGTCGGGCAATACGATGCCGATACTCTCAGTCGGTTTTTCGCATATCTTTGTGCCGAGCTCAGGAATCGATATACACGGCAACTCGGGAATGTTCGTTTCGGTAAGGACAGCTATATAGGAGCATTCGCTTGTTGCATCTTCGAGGGACCTGCAAAATCGAATTCTCTCCAGGAGTTCCTTCGCGTGAACGGCAACAACGGATGCGCGTTGCAGGTCAATGTCAGGATTTCCGATTATAGTCAGATTCTCGAGGCTCATTGATCTCATAGCTCGACTTATGCTTCCGACGGTATCACCGTCGGCGGGGCGGGGAAGGATGATGTGTAGATCAGGGAATATGTTCATGCTTGTTGTTCTGATCCATTAGCCCTGTACAACCGCGAAAACGCCTCGACGACCGCCGGTGCGAATTGCGTACCCTTTGCCTCCTGAATCCGACGAAACGCCTCACCTGGAGGAAGCCCCTTGCGGTAGGGACGCGTAGAGGTCATCGCGTCGTAGGCATCAGCGAGAGAAGCAATCTGTGCGCCGAGCGGTATATCGTCACCTCCGAGACCGTCGGGATATCCGGTTCCATCGAATCGTTCGTGGTGGTTTCGAATAATGCTGAGCGGCTCTTCCCTGAATCCGACCGGTTGTACGATCTCCGTTCCCTTGAGTGGGTGCTGTTTGACGATACCGTATTCCTCATCGGTGAGCGAGTTGGGGCTGTTCACGATTTTTTCTGTTATACCGATCTTCCCGACATCGTGGAGAAGACATCCCGTTCGAATAAACTCGAGCTCCTTTTCGGGTAATCCGAGCTCCTCGCCTATTCCGACCGAGAGCGTGGCTACCCGTTCGGAATGCCCTCGAGTATACGCGTCCTTTTCTTCGATAGCCCGCACGAGCGCCCGGACCGTATTGAGATAGCTCTGCTCGATTTCCTCGGTAAGCTGAGCCTTGTGGAGTGTTTCAGCAATGGTGTTTGCGAATATGGAAAGATCATCGAGCTCTTCGCTGCTGATGAGCTTGTTCCGCTGATATCTGTCGGCTGCGAGAATACCGATAATCCCGTCGCTCGCCGGAAGCGGGCAAATCACAAACGAGGATACATCGAAATATCGCAATATGCGATTCTCCAGATGAAGCCCGGCAATCTCGGCGTCCTTTACGAGGGTCGGTTTACCCAGGGTCGCTACCCGCGCAAGTATATTCTCCTCCCTCGTGAGCGGGATCGAGTAGCCTTGAAGATGCCTCTCGATCATCCGCGGATCGGCTCCGAACGCGTACCGGTACTCGAGATGGGTTTGATCGTCATTAATGAGCATGACGATACCGCGGTCGAATTGAAGCGCATTGATAATAAACCGCATCGTCGTGTGGAGTATTTCCTCGGTATTTCCATGCGAAACCAGGAGCGTCGAGGCGGTATTAATCGCCTTGAGCTTCTCTATTTTGTCTGCAAGCTCGCGGTTGAGCA
Organism: uncultured Spirochaetales bacterium; assembly: GCA_964387575.1. Taxonomy (GTDB): domain Bacteria; phylum Spirochaetota; class Spirochaetia; order ARS1246; family ARS1246; genus CAYLZA01. Next base: position 1,830 of record CAYLZA010000314.1, read on the forward strand.
TGTTTACTTCGTCGTACTTCCGTTTCAGCGTCATCTTGTCGGTTTCTATCTGCTCCAGGGCGGACAACAGCTGAGATTTTCGCGTATGAAAAAAATCGATGATCCTCTTCAGCGGTTTACGTCGAAGATAAAAACGAATGTTGAACTGGCAGTAAGGATCTCCGTCGAAATAACAAAACGGCTCCTCGATCGTGCTCGGCGGTAATCCGAAGACGGTCGGTATCGCGGCGTAAATTCCACGGTTGTACCGGCACACATCGCCGCAGGTATATCGATGCTCTTTCCAGTGCAGGCGAACTACCGCCCGCGAAGGAGAACCGTAGATCGTCTCGACGATTTTGGTGGCATTGAATTGGGAGTTAACCTGATTGATTCGTTTGAGTACTCCCATCGGACTACCGAAGGTCGAAATAAAGAACTTCTGGATGTATCCGAAATTCCGTTCGGTAATCGACTCGAATCCGATGTGGTACGGTGCCTCGGGATCGCCGAGGAGCTCTCTGGCGTTTTTGAACATCTGTTCGATGAGCTCACTCGAAATCCAGTTATTTTCATCGGTCAACGTCTCCGCCGGATTCGGCAGATCGGCGTACTGACCGGGAAGATTCTCAAATAATCGATCGACTTTCTCCGGTGACTTACGGTTCACGTAGTCGTAGACCGCTTTTACGTTGAGACAGCTTACTTCGCTTGTGTTTACCGGAGGGATGACCTCCGGTTGTGTGCGTTTTGATACGCCGGGTCGTTGTGTCTTATCGGTCATCCCTACTCTTCAATTATTGTATCGGCACGCGTGCGCTTTGCGACGGGAAATTCTACGTAATTCCCTCGTCCGCGTAATGCGCCGACGGCGATTTTAATCCCGGTGTTTCCGTCGATCCGTATATCCGGGAACCTTCAAGGGTTACGACATCTTCCGAACATCGCTCGAGAGTGTGCAGATCGACGGTGTAGCCTATTCCATTGTTTCTGACGACCGGGGCGGTCGCTCCCGCGCCGAACGAGAAGTCTTCTTCGGTGATATTATCGGTAAGTAAATAGCGATCGTACGATCCGTCTACATAGACCGGTGATTTCAAAAGCGCCGCAGCGACACGGCCGGCGGCCGAGAGAATACCGGTTTCTCCAACGTGACATCCGAGCTGATACAGCATTCCGAGCTCTTCGGCCCGTTCCGCACACGCAATACTGCGAAGGATACCACCGTTTTTTGCGAGCCGTATATTCAGCATATCGAAAAATCCGTCGGATGCGCATCGGTCGAGCTCCTCGAGGGTTCGAAACGACTCGTCCGCCACAAAAATCGTTCCCCGGTCTTTAAAAGAGTCGGCTCTATAGGGAGGTATCGTCTGTGAACGACCGAGCGGCTCTTCTATCATCGCAACGTCATATTGCTGGAGAATGGGAATAATCACTTCGGCATCGTCGGCATTCCATCCGCCGTTTACATCCACACGAAGATCTGCCTCGGAGCCGAGTATCGTCCGGGAGAGAGAGAGGGTGGATTCGGCGTAGTCGGGATCGGCGTTTATCTTCAGCCGTATTGAGCGAACGCCAAGGGAACGATACATATTCAAGAACTCGGCCAATTTTGTCTTCGGAAGAATCGGTACCACGCCTCCGTACGTTATCTGACGGCGAAGCGGCGGCAGGCCAAGCAAATCGTAGATATCGCATCGGTTCACTCGACAAAGGAGATCCAATCCCGCTGTCTCGAGCGCGCAGAGAATCGGTAACTCACCGTCGCCGACCACCCGCTTTGCGAGCGCCTGCAATCTTTCGAGCGATATGTGTCCGTCGAGCACGGTTGTTATATAGTCCGATACGGATAATGCGATACGCTCGGGATCTGTCGATGCTGAAGAGACATATTCGCGAACAATCGTTTCGCCGTAACCGCTGATTCCGTCCGAAGTAATCCGTAGGATGATCGAATCGCAGGCACCTCTCGTTGCAACCGAATGATCAAATGAAAAGCGAAACGGGATGTGTAACGCAAAGATGTCGATTCGTTCAATTTTCATGTTTCTTCCGATGCGAACGATTATTGCAGACCTTCATTGTAAACGATCTTTGCGTGGACGACAAATCGTTGAATTCAAACCGCTACTGTAAGTATGTTACGTATGCTGTGCTGAAAGAGTATCGAACACTCATCCCGATCGCAAAAAACTATCGGTTTCGCTATCTCGCGGGAGTGTTCTTTCTCATCCTGACCAACGTGGGTCAGATCGCTATCCCGCAGATGATACGACTTTCAGTGGATACGTTGTATCGTGGAGACTTTGCTATAAGCACGATACTTTCATACGTGCTCGGTATGATCGGTCTTGCCCTGGCGGTTGCCGTCGGCCGCTTTGGTTGGAGGACCTTTATTTTCGGAGCATCGAGACGCATAGAGAACGATCTTCGCGAGAAACTCTACGACCATTTTCTCAGACTCTCTCCGGCGTTTTACGGTCGGTCGAAAACAGGAGATCTGCTTGCCCGCTCCACCAACGATATGACCAACGTCCGGAATGCCTCGGGAATTGCGTTTGTAACTTTTCTCGACGGAATCGTCATGACCGTTGCTATTCTCGTCATCATGTTCAGCCGTCATCCGCGGCTTGCGGCGTTCACGATCATTCCTGCGCCGTTGGTAACCGTTCTCGTTCTCATCGTGGGGAAAGTGCTCGGGATCCG
>CAYLZA010000315.1:0-4513 GCA_964387575.1 uncultured Spirochaetales bacterium
CAAGCTCGCGGGGCTGCAGATCCTCGGCGCGTCCGGAATCCGGATGCCGATTACCGGTATAGCTCATTCGACTCGGTACACCGATGATCTGATAGATCTGGTCGGTGGTCCTCCGCTGGTGGTAAAGTTGCTCGAGGGGACGCAGGGCATTGGAGTCGTGCTGACGGAAACTCGTAACGCGGCGCAGTCGGTTATCGAGGCATTTCGCGGTCTGGATGCGAATATCCTCGTTCAGGAGTTCGTCAAAGAGACCCGAGGTGAGGATCTGAGGTGTATCGTGGTCGGCGGGAGTGTCGTTTCCGCGATGATCCGGAAAGGCGAACGCGGGGAGTTCAGAGCAAACCTGCACCGCGGAGGGAAAGCCACTTCGGTTGAATTGAGCGAAGAGGAGCGCGAAACCGCCGTCACTGCAGCCGGGGCCCTCAATCTTCGGGTTGCCGGAATCGACATGCTTCGTTCCAGGCGCGGGTCGCTGGTAATAGAGGTCAACTCGACTCCCGGACTCGAAGGGATCGAGGAGGTCTCCGGGGTAGATATCGCCACCGAAATCGTGTCATTCGTTGAACGAAGTTGCACCGAGCTTCGACGTAAAAGGAGTCCGTCTGCATGAGGGAATACGGAAGATATAAAAAAAGCCGGCTGCTGCCGGCTTTTTTCGAGCGAGGCGGTTCTTACGCGCCTTCGACTCAATACTAAATAAGGAAGTATTAAAACGATCTTGTATGTGCCTCCCGGCGGCTCGTCCGCCAACGGTTAAACCGTACGGAGACTCGTTGTCCACTCGCAGGAACTTCGGACTCCTACGAGTGGAGGTCGTTTTTCGGCGGATTCTTCATTTCAACCTCCGCTCTTTCAAGTTCGTTCTAACTAGAATTTAACGCACGCTACGGCGGTTGTCAAATAAAACATTGCGATTTTAGCGGCTCCAACGACCCGCCGCTTCAAAGTGGTCGTGTTATTGGTCGGCGCCGGATTCGATCTCCGATATTCGTCGCTTGAGGCTGTCTATCTCTTCGAGGAGGTCGAGGATTATACCTGCCGAGACATAGTTTACACCGAGGTCCCGCCGCATCCGGAGAGCCTTTCTGATTCTGTATACTGCTCCGTCGTCAAAAAGCTGGTGCGGGGAATCGGTAACCGGTTCGGCAATCCCGAGCGAAACCATCAGATCTACCGCTTCGGGATGGATTTCGCATCGGGCGGCGAGCTCTTCGCGTCTGATATACTCATCGAATACGTCTTCCCAAGCCTCTCTCGGAGGTTTCCACGTAACTATTTCATAGCGTTTGTTCATTCCGTGCCTCCTGCCTGTTCGCTATCGATTCTTCCTGGGATTAAAGCTCGATGTTTTACCGAGCTCACGGAAAAGCTCCTCTTCTTTTTTGGAGAGACTCTTCGGAACATCGATGTAAATCCGAGCGTAGAGATCGCCGAGCCCTTCCTTTTTGTTACCAAGACCTTTTCCTTTGAGGCGTATACGTTTTCCGCTCTCGATTCCCTTGGGCAACGTAATATCGGCCGTTGAATCGACGAGCGGTACGGTAACGTTCGAACCGAGTGCCGCTTCCCACGGCGTGACCCGTAGCTCCACCTCCAGATTTTTTCCGTTCACCTTGAATTTCGGGTGCGGTGCGATCTTGACGGTGAAATACAGGTCTCCTCTGTTACCGCCTGCGCCTCCGCCCTGACCGCTGAGCCTCAGCCGTTTTCCGTCGGTAACTCCTTTTGGTATCGTCACCTGATACGATTTCGTCGTTTGCTGAGCTCTTCCGTCGGGTGTCTGCTCGACCGATGTAAGTGTTACGCTCTTTTTTCCTCCGGCATAGGCGTCTTCGAGCGAAATCTCGAGCTCCGCCTCGTGGTCCTGTCCACGCAGCGGCGTTCGAGAGCTTCGTTGTGTGCGACCGCCGAATCCGCCGAAGGCGTCTCCGAACAGGGACTCGAAAAAGTCGCTGAACCCGGACTCACCGAAGGTATCGAATCCAAATGAAAATCCGCGCGTGCCGCCTCCGGTTTGCCCGGTTCCGCCGGTCCGACGAAAATCCCACCCCGGCGGCGGCGAAAAATCATCTCCCGCCTGCCAGTTTTCTCCGAGCTGATCGTATTTCTTCCGTTTTTCCGGATCTTTGAGAACCTCGTATGCCTCGTTGATTTTTTTGAATTTATCCTCCGCATCCTTGTCCTTGTTGATATCCGGATGATATTTTCGAGCAAGCTTCCGGTAAGCGCTCTGTATCTGTTGTTGTGAGGCGTCGCGGGGAACACCGAGTATTTCGTAGTAATCCTGATACTTTACTGCCATGCGTACCTTCCTCGTTCGGTATCTGAATATGCAGCCTCGTCAGTTGTTATCGAGTGCGTGAGACTGCAATATGCGAGCGCTGATTGCTTATACAATAAATATACTGATGTCCGATCGCTTAGACAAAATGTCGTGCCCGGTGCAATATTCCGCTTCTCTCTTGCCCGAAAGTAGTGTATATTATCTGCGCACATTATAACTCAATATTCATAAGGAGAACGCCATGGCTAAGCAGTTGATGTATAACGAGTCAGCTCGGAGTGCCCTTCTGCGTGGCGTTGCGGTCATGTCCAATGCGGTTAAGGTAACGCTTGGGCCCAAGGGTCGTAACGTTATTCTCGACAAAAAATACGGTTCACCCACCGTCACTAACGACGGTGTTACAATCGCGAAAGAAATCGAGCTCAAAGATGCCCTCGAAAATATGGGCGCCCAGTTACTGAAGGAAGTTGCGTCGAAGACCAACGACGTTGCCGGCGACGGTACCACCACCGCCGTCGTTCTTGCGTATTCGATCGTGAAAGAAGGACTGAAAGCGGTGGCTGCGGGTATCGACCCGATGGGAGTATATCGGGGAATCGAAAAGGCCGTCGAGCTTGCGGTGGAAGAAATAAAGAAACAATCCAAAACGATTTCGGCAAAAGAGAGTATAGCGCAGATTGCGACGATCTCCGCAAATAACGATCGGACCGTCGGCGATCTGATCGCCGATGCGATGGACAAGGTCGGTAATGAAGGAGTGATAACCGTCGAAGAATCGAAATCGATGCAGACCGAGTTGGAATTCGTCGAAGGGATGCAGTTCGATCGGGGGTATCTCTCTCCGTACTTCGTCACCAACAGGGAATCGATGAGAGTGGAGCTCGAGGACGCGTATGTTCTTATTCACGAAAAAAAGATTTCGTCGATGAAGGATTTGCTTCCGATTCTCGAAAAGGTCGCACAGATGAACAAACCGCTTCTGATCATCGCCGAAGACATCGAAGGAGAGGCGCTGGCAACGCTCGTAGTAAACCGGTTGCGTGGAACACTGCAGGTGTGCGGTGTTAAGGCGCCCGGATTCGGCGATCGGAGAACCGCGATGCTCCAGGATATCGCAGTTCTCACCGGCGGTGAGGTGCTCTCGGAGGATACCGGAGCCAAGCTCGAGAACGTCGATATTTCGCAGCTCGGTCGTGCCCGTTCGATCCGGATCGAAAAAGAGGATACGACGATTATCGAAGGCGAGGGAAGCAAAGAGGCAATCAACGGCCGTGTCAATCAGATCAAACGCGAGATCGAGGAAACCACCTCTGATTATGACCGGGAGAAATTACAGGAGCGATTGGCGAAGCTCGCAGGCGGCGTTGCGGTCGTGAATGTCGGCGCCCCGACCGAAATCGAGCTCAAGGAACGGAAGCATCGGGTCGAAGATGCGCTTTCGGCAACCCGTGCCGCGGTTGAAGAAGGGATCGTTCCCGGCGGCGGCCTCGTGTTGCTGCATGCGGCAAAGGCGCTCGAAAACGTATCCGCAGGCGATTTGAGCAGCGCGCAGGAAGTCGGGTTCAAGATCGTAAGACGTGCGCTCGAGGAACCGATTCGTCAGATAGCGATTAACGCAGGGCTCGACGGGGCGATCATCGCCGAAAAAGCCAAAGGCGAAAAGAAAAACATCGGATTCAACGCCCAGACGATGGAGTGGACCGATATGATCGAGGCCGGCATCATCGACCCCGCCAAAGTGGCACGGTCGGCGCTCCAGAACGCTGCATCCATAGCCGGGCTTCTGTTGACCACCGAGTGCACCGTTACCGATATACCGGAGAAGACCAAAGCACCCGCTATGTCGGGGATGGACGACGATTACTAAAAAACTTCCACCTGACCACCTGACCACTCGTGAGTGGTCAGGTGGTTGTTGATTTTTTCCGGACAAACAATCATACAGGTACCGATGAAGTACTCGAGAATCGATGCAGTCGTCCGGGATTATCGCGGACGACCGACGCTCTTTCTCAACGACATTCCCGTTACGCCGCTTCTCTATGCGCTGACCGACGTGCCCGGTGGCCGCTGGTCGTGGGAAGAAATACCGAGACACAATATCCGAAGGTTTTACGAGAGCGGGTTCAGGCTTTTCCAGCTCGACGTTTTTCTCGCCGATATGTGGAATCCCGACGGATCAATCGATACTTCGCTCGCCCGAAATCAGGTCAGGGGTGTGATCGAAGT
>CAYLZA010000316.1:0-4512 GCA_964387575.1 uncultured Spirochaetales bacterium
ACAGCCGCAAACGGAAACCGCGCCCAAAGGACGCGGCTTCAGCTGAAGTGAAACGGTCCGCTGGAATGAGCCGGTCCAGGTTTCCCGACGATATACCCGGGTGCCCTCTTTCGGCTCCTCGAGTTTCTTCTCACCCTTGATGGTGAGCACGTTGGAGGCGACCGATGCTTCTATGTCGTCCTCCTTCAGACCAGGAAGGTCGCACGTGACGATGATCTCGTCGTCGGTCTCCGCCATGTCCAGCGCGGGAGATATCTGGCGATCGAAGATGCCCTGAGAATCTGCAAGACCAGGGACGTCGAACAACGCATTGATCTCTCGCTGGAGACGATCAAGCTCACTGATCGGATCGTATCTGTTGTTTCTTCATCGTACCAAATCCATATTACGAGCACTGAAGGCGAGGGTACGACTGTGCGGATGTATGTGCCCGTGGATCAATCCGCTTTCGGAGCTTGAGTTTCACGCGACGGTTCCGGCCACATAACCCGGACCGGCTGCGTCGTTTTCGACCATTGTTGTCCGCCCCGCGTTCGTGACCGGGTTGGGAGATCCTTGCGCTTCGGGTATACTGCCAGGCACGGAGGATTCACCATGCCCGAGCAACCGAACATACTTATCATCATGACGGATCAGCACGCCCCGTCGGTAATGGGGTGCGCCGGAGATACAATCGTACGCACACCCAATCTGGACCGGATGGCCGATGAAGGGATGCGGTTTACCAACGCATACTGCGCTTCGCCGCTGTGCGTGCCCAGCAGAATGAGCTTTATGAGCTGCCGGACGCCTTCATCAAATGAAGTGTGGAACAACAACCACATCCTCGATCCTTCTATTCCGACATGGGCGCATGCCATGACGCTGGCCGGATACGAGACAAGCCTCATAGGCAGAATGCATTTCGTGGGTCCTGACACCAGACACGGTTTCGAGAAGCGGCCGATCGGCGACGGCTCTGCATCTTACCCCGGCGTGGATCGAAAAGGCGGACCGATGTGGCAGTATTTCCCGTCGGCTACTTCGGGCCAGTCGCGCGAAGCCGTAGAGATAGCAGGTCGGGGAGCCACTCATTATCAATGGCAGGACGAGGAACGTACACGTGTAGCAAAGCGGTTTTTCGAAGAGCGCGCTTCCAAGCCGCAGGGACGGCCGTTCGCAGCCGTTCTCGGGTATTCACTTCCTCACTGTCCGTTTGTAGCTCCCAAAGATCTGTTCAACTACTACTACGACCGCATTGATATTCCGCAGGTGGAAGAGCACCAACCGGAAACAATACGGAGATTCAGAAAGCTACGCGGGATCGCAGATCCTGATCTCGATGAAGAACGAATTCGAGTCGCGCGCGCGGCCTATTACGGCTTGTGCGAGCATATCGACGCGCTCATCGGCGAGGTCCTCGAGTGTTTGGAATCGACCGGGATTGCAGAGAACACGCTCATAATCTACACATCCGACCACGGCGAAATGGCCGGTGTTCACGGATGTTGGTGGAAGAGCAATTTCTATGAGGACTCGGTCGGCGTTCCGCTGATTGCACGTTTTCCGGGACGTGTCCCCGCCGGAACAACCAACGGTGTAATATGTAATCTGATGGATCTCGGTCCGACGGGTGCAGACTTGGCGGGAACTGAGCTACCGTTTCCGCACAGCGGCGAATCTCTTCTGGAGGCCATGGAAAGCGGTTCCGACGGCGGCCGACCGAACGTAACGTTCAGTGAGCTCGTAGACAGAAGAGGTGGAAAACCGCTTGCTGTGCGGATGATCCGTACGGGTCCGTGGAAGCTGTGGGTGTACGCCGATGAAGCAGGACTGCCGCCCGCACTGTTCAATATCGACGAGGACCCTAACGAGAAAAACGATCTCGGCACCGATCCGGCATACGAGGGCATTCGACACAAGCTGTTCGAAGAAGTGCACAAGGGATGGGATCCCGAATACGCAATGCGTCGCACCGAGGAAAAGCAAAAGGCCTGGGATATACTTCGTGATTGGGGCCGGCAGGTCCAGCCGGATGCCCCCGACCACCTGGTGTATCCGCCGTCCGAGTACGAAGCGGACGTAGAGCTGTTGTAGAACAACAATCAACCGGATTCTGCCGGGAACGGAAACTCTTCCACCCTGTCGAGTGCTCTTACCGAAAGCTCGCGTAAAGCTGGAAACCGGGTCAAAGAGGCATACTTGCATCGTACCTGCGCTGTAGCGTAGTCCGACCGCCCGCGGGGCTACAACGTTCTGAAGGTGTCCTGAATGTAAACAATCCAGAACTTCCTGATAAACACCAGAAGCGGTATTGCTATGAGCACGCATACTAATCCGAATACTCGAGCGAAGAACAGAATAGATATAATGATCAAAAACCAGTTCAGCTGCATGCGTTTTCCCTGAATTCTCGGCGCAAAAAGCCATGTTTCCATTTGGTTCGTGACGAGGAGGACAATAACCACCTTAACAAGCCCCCACGTGCCGCCGTTGCTCAATCCCAGCAGCAGTGCGGGAATCGCCGACAAAATGAGGCCGAGGTACGGGATGAAGTTCGTTATACCGGCCAGAAAGCCGAGAAACAGAGAGTATTGTATGCCGGCGATAGGCATTCCGCCGCCGACTGAAGCGCCGACCAAAACAGCGATGATTATCTGTACGCGGATAAAGTGGCGCAGATCCCCGTAGAACCCGCTCATGAACTCAATGGCTTTTCTACGGCCGGAAGCCGGAAAGAATCGCCATAGATTCCGGCGTAGAGCCGGTATGAGTGCAGTAAAATATGAAGCCGCGATTACAAAGATCAGCAGTGTCGAGGAAGCTGCAGGCGCTTTTTGCACGAGCCAATTAACAACGTCGCCGCCCAGCCGGGAGAACTGATTGGAGACGTTCGAGAGGGTATAGTCAACTATCTTAAGAATCTGTGCTTCCAGCTCCTCGTTATCCAGATCCAGCAGCCCCTCGATATTCAGATTTGTCGCTGCAGAGGCGATAAGCTTTACAACCTTGATGTCACGTGTACTTCAGCTGCCGATAGGAAATCCTATCCGAACTGTAAAGAAAAAGCGGAGTGTTTCCAGGAAAGCAGATTCCGGAACGGCCGGTAGTAGAATGTTGCGCCTTGGGGGGTGGCGAGTTCGTCGACCGCGAGGACCACGAGGGCGCGTCCCGCGAGGGTCGCGGCGAGGTCCGCCACCTCGTCGAGACGTGCCGACTCGACGAGGACGTAGCCCTGAAGTGTCGAATTGAATGCTCTATCACGCCGGGCCCGAGAAGCACCCGTCGGCTTCGCGGGACTCAGCCAGTATGTTCCAGGGACTCCAGGCCCGGCTGCACTCTCTGGAACATACCGTGATCCATTGCCGATAGAATACGAGGACCTTCTTTCGGAGACGCCACAGCTCTATCGCCTTGTCCGCGACGGCGCCGATTTTCGGGTGCGTGCGCGATTCTGCGATGTTTCCCCGTGGGATCAGCGTTTCGAGCTGATTCAGATACCAGTCTCCCCGTCTATTGATCGAAATCGAATTTCGGCAGGGGTACGAAGATCGTAAAATTTTCGTACCGGTCGAATTGTCCCGCATCCGACAGGTCGAACCAGGCGATCTCGGTGCCGTCCCGCTCGAGAATCCACACCCCTTCGGCGAACTCACCGGTCACCCACGCGGAAAGCAAATGCAGCTCACCGTTATCATCGGTGCTGTATCGGTACCGCAATCCACCGTCCGGTAGATATTCGAGCTCGACATCAGAAAAGCTCGTGTAGCGCGGCGTGCCGGAGGAATGCACGGTCGAGAATCCGGTTTCCGAGGTGATTTCCGCTCCCTCGTCATCCCATACGACGGAGCCTTCCGGCGGGTGCAGCGTGACGACGGTCGTACCGGCCAGACGGTCGTACCGGCCAGACGGCCGAACTGATCTCCTCCTTTGGTATCGCCGACTATCCCGAGAATCATCCCGTAAAACACATAGGCAAACGGAGAATACGGCGAATTACCGTACTGAAGCGATCGACGTACCATCCGGAGTCCGAGAACCGGAAGGATTTCCGGCGATGTAAAAAAAGTAATTCCGGCTAAGGTCATCCCGGTCCGGAGGGAGGCGAGGACCCGCGCATCAGACGCCTCGGTAAGATCGCGGATTTTATCAATACCCCGTCCGCGTAGGGCGATTTTTGCGAGAATCAAATGCCACATCGTATGTATCATCGTGGGATTTCGTGGAATCTTGAGCCCGAGTCGTCGTAGTAGCTTCAACGCCTCGGAAATCTCGTTGTTAAGTGAAAGCGTAAGTTCATAGTGTTTATCCCACGTCTCCGTCCCGATGATAGATATTCCCGCTTCAGCGTATTCCTGTGCCGCTGCGTAGCCACCCTGCCTCCGCGCTGCACGGGCTCCGACAAGATTGAGCTCCGCGATTTTGATACGCTCTACCGTATCGGTCACGAGCTCGATTCCGCGATTGAATTGTCCGATTATCTCGAAGACACCGACCGTGGATGCGGCCCTGTTCTTTTTCGAGAGAAGATTT
>CAYLZA010000317.1:0-4507 GCA_964387575.1 uncultured Spirochaetales bacterium
GAGGATGAAGTCTGCATTATCATATGCGTTTTCATTGTATCCGGGGGATAGACTCGCCGCCGCTTCATCGGAAAGCCTCTGGTATCGACCTCGCCACGGATCGAGCCCGCGTAACCGAATTTCATCGAGATTATCGACCTGGATATACAGATGCTTTGACATATACGGAACGAGCTCGTTGTATCCCGTTATTTCGACACGACTGATGAGTGTTTTGTACGTCGAATTCCAAGTGTATACTTCCTGAACATCTCCAACGAAGTACACGAAGCGCGATTTCTTGGGTTCGAAATGAAGAATTGCCCGTTCGGTTTCGGCTCCGGAGACCAGGAACCAGCTTCCGTCGAGGAACGCCTTGAATGCATCTGCATCGCTTCGGTAAAGCTCGCTGAGCTGTCGCTGTTCTACTTCCGCGCCCGGAACGAACTCCTCTTTTTCCATGACGTACTTGTTTTCCGGAAATCGCCAGTAATAGGTGTTTTTAATCAGATCCAGAAGCTTTTCCGATTCTTCGTCGTGTCTCAATGTGATTATCGGGAAACTTTTTCCGTTGGAAAGATTGTCTTTGTACGAATCATCGCGTTCGAGAACTTCGATTTCCACGGTCCCGTCGACCGCAAGCGAACAGATGTTCTCATAGTAGAGCCCGAATCCTTTAGGCGATGTTGCTTTTCGGAATACATCGATCGTCTGACGACCGTCATGTGTCGTTCCCCGGGCGATGATTTCGAGGTTATGATCACCCACCATATCAATAAACTCCAGATTGAACGATCGAGTCCTCTCTGCGCGGGTTTCTTCCTCGAAAGAAAGAACGAATCCGTTCAGGACGGAATCGTAGGTAACCACCGCAACACGTATCGGTGCCGTAGGATCGGTAGCTACCTTGAGTGCGATTATCTGCTCTTCGGTCCTGTGAAGATCGAGATTGAGATTCTCCAGCGCAACCGCCGTGTCGTCGGGCTCGAGATCGATTTTCGGTAAACGGGTGTCTTGAATAACCGAGGTTTCGGCTCCGGCGGCGCCTGCCGCGTTTTCCCTGCCCGTATCCTGAGGCACGACGATCCGATTGCGAGGTTCATTTCCGCTTTCCCTCGCCGGGTCGTTGCAACCGCCCATACATAGGACGACGGCAATCGCTGTGATTAGTAAAGTAAAAAGACGTGTCAACGTTTCGTTTGCTCGTATATCATCGACTTCAGCATATCTAATACTTTCGCTTTAATTTCTTCAAGCGGATATACACTCTTGAATCCTGCGGCCGTACGATGTCCGCCGCCACGATAATACTGCGCGATTGAAGCGACGTCGATATTCCCCTTGGATCGAAGCGAGCAACGGAGAACTCCGGAGAGATTTTCCTTGAAAAACACCGAGACACATACACTTCGGCTTTTCAGCGGGACGTTAATCAACGTTTGTCCTTCCTCATAGGCTGCGTCGCACTCCATGAGCGTTGATTTGAGCATCATTTGTACGGCGACCTGGTTTTCGAAATGAAGCTCGAGCGAAGCCAGAACTCTCGATTGAAGCTTGAGCGCGGAAATCGAGTTGCTCTCGTACATGTTTCGGTAGATGGAATTCGGTTTTACACCGATTTCGACGAGCTTCATTGCGATTCCGAGGGTCTTCGCAGTCGTTTTCGGATAGATAAAGGATCCGGTATCGTAGACGATGCCGGCATACAGTGCACGAGCCGCGACAAGATCGAGCTCGATCCCGAGATCCTCTATCAAATCGAACACGATTTCGCACGTCGAGGAAGCATCGTCTTCTATCAAATTACCGGTTCGGATGCTTCCTTCCTGTTCGTGATGATCGATAATGAAGTATTCGGCGACCGTCGAATCCGCCTGTTTTCCGACATCGCCGGTGTTGTTGAGATCGTTGGTATCGAGCACGATAAGCGCGCGCTCCTCCGGATTTTCCGGAAGCTCCGGATTATCCGAAAGACAAATGATATCATTGCGCTCATCGATGAACTCGAATATGCGCGGTGTCGGATCCGCATTTATTATCATCACCGATTTATTTCGCTCTCGAAGCGCGTAACAAAGTGCTACTTCGCTTCCGATCGCGTCGGCGTCCGGTGTTTCGTGTCCGGTTAAAATGAATGACTCATAGCGGTCGATAAAGCGGGTTATACTATCAAATCGCATCTGTCGATGTTTCGTCACTTACGCATCGGAGAAATGAAGCCGGGCTTTCTTGCCGTTCTTCTTACGAACCTGCAACTCTCTTCCGAGAATGTTCTTGGGAACCGAATCGACTGAGAACTGTTTTTCGTCTCGTACGGTCAGGTGAAGACCATCTTTATCCGCGGTCAACTCGGCTGCGGGAGCGCCGCCGGCACTCGGAAGGATATTCAGCCCCATGACTCCGTCAATGATAAAGAGTGATTGCCCATGTTTTAGTTTATACTGTCGCTTGCGGACCGGGCCGTCTTCGATCTCGCAGGTAAAACTGGTACTTCCCCCGCCGGACAGCAGTTTTGTTCCGAGGAACGCAAGAGCGCCGAGCAAAGCAACTGCGGCCGGGATAAGCCACGCGAGATTGTTGCCTATGAAGCCGCGAACGCGGATCTCTACATCGGCGGCCGCCGGCGTTATCACGGTATCACCGGTATGGGAGAAGAACATCCGGCTGCTGTACCGCCCCGGGTCGGGAGGATTCGGAATCTGTACATCGAATTTCACGGTTTTCGTTGCGGCCGGCTCGATCGTCACTTTGACCGGTTCCTCACGAACTATCCGTCTCTGCCCGTCTTCAATCTCTACGGCGACATTGTTAATCGTAATTGTGCGGGTATTCTCATATCCGGAGCTTTCTATCTCAAAGGAAACGGTCGAGCCGCCGTCGCCGTCGACCGGTTTTACCTTGACCTCTCCCCTCCGCTCTATTACGCCGAGCAGATCCTTTCCGGTTTCTTCGAGCTCTTCTTTCGTTGGTTCCTCCGGGACTTCCGAGTACGTCCCGGCCATTTGATTCGCTATTTCTTCGGCTACCGTAGACGCACCTATACCGAGGATGTGAACTTTCCATCCCTCCATCAGAATGTCCTTTGTATTCTGCAGGAACGCGTGATTAAACGAACCGTCTTCGGAATAATACTTGCTTTCCGGCGGCGCTTCCTGTTTGCCGTCGGTTATCAACAGCAAATACCGTCTCCGTTCATCACGCTCGTTGCGTTCGATGGCGGTTCTCAGCTCATCGAGAGCGTTGCCGATATCGGTAAACCGACCATCCGCCTGTATCGCTTCAATGCTCTTAAACAGCTCGTCTTTTTCTCCGGTAACGCGACGGCTTATAACGGTTTCCGCCTTACCGTAAAAAGCGATTACAAAGAGATTGTCTCCGGGAATTAAAAGCCTGTCGACAATAGATTCCCCGACATATGATTTAACTGCGTCAATTTCCTCGACCATCGACAAGGATTTATCGAGAACGAGGTAGACATCGATATTTTCGTCTCGATCGTCGGCAAAAAGCGCGGAGGCGCATATCACAACTATAATAGTTGCGACTAATCGGCTTACCCGTTTATCCATAATACTTTGTATCATATCACGGAGATGGACGGCATAAAAGTAAAAAACCGTGAATTACGAAAAACATGCTTTACATTTCTCCTTTGTTGTTGATAATCTAAGGAGAGAGAAAAAGCGAAAGGAGAGGCGGAATGGCAAGTATTGATCTTCCGAAAAGCCCGATGGTATTTCATCCCGAAAAACGGAGTGCCGTCGGATCGAGAAACTCTCTCGCACAGGAAAGCAGAGATCAACAGGCGGAAGTAGACCGGCTTCTCGAAGAAGAAGTCGATAAAGTAATGAACCACATTTCCTCTAAGTTGCCCAAAGAGACTTTGGCGCATCTGGACGTAATGGGTGGTTTAAAGGAAAAACTTTATAACTACTTCAATCAGAATTACCAGAACATGTTCAATCGTTATATCACGACGACTGAAGATGAAATGCTCAAAAAGGTCAGGAATTTCATCGACCGGGAGGAAATGAAGGTTCTGACTCGCTACACACCGAAAGAAATCGCGCAGCTGCTCGATGAAGTAGCCGGCGCTGATAAGTTCAATACCGGTGAAATCGAAAAATCGATCGTAAACATGTACGGACACCTGCAAGGGCATATTCAGAGAGGTGTCAACGATCTGGAAAACCTCACAAACTCACTGTTGCGGCAAAAGACCGACGTCGGTGCGTTTATCCGCGGTGAAAACGCGTATTCGGTCGTAAAATGTGCGTTTACGGACAATCTCCAGAAACCGAAAACGGTAACCAGCGTTAAGCTATCGGTAAACATCCTCGATTCGGAGCTTATCAGCCCGATCTATCACTATCAGGTTACGGTCGAGTACCTCATCAAAGAGCTCATCTCGCAGAAGATCATGGAAGACCTGGATAGGGAGATAGAGAAGGTCAAGGATCAGCTCATCGACGAAGGGAAGGAAGAGATGGACGACAGCGAGATCATCTTCAAAAAGATGAGCCTCGTT
>CAYLZA010000318.1:0-4505 GCA_964387575.1 uncultured Spirochaetales bacterium
GTGAAATCATATGCCATCCTTTAAAACCAATCCTACGCATTCCTCGAGGGAATGGCAACAATATCGATGCGCAGGTACAATCGAAGTCATTATGAGACGTATACGACCACAAAGAATGAGGGCACGAACCAAGCTTTCCACAGGCTTGCCTCCGGGATCACTGGTTTTTACGGGAGAGCGGATTGTAGATGAACCACGCGTAGAGTGCATCGAATACACAGCTTCCGATTTCTCGACTCGCTCAGGAACGCAACCGATTTTCGAAGAGCATGCGCAAAGCGGCGTAGCCTGGATAAACATCGACGGGCTTCACGATACGGAATTGCTGGGGCGTATCGGTGATCACTTCGCAATTCATCCCCTGGTATTGGAGGATATCCTTAATATCAATCAACGCCCGAAGATCGAGTTTTACGACAACTTTGTGTTTATAACCCTGAAAATGCTCTATCAGGAGCCACATGTTTCCGAGAGCAATTCGAGCGGAACGCCGGGAAACGTCGGTGCAGGAGAAATCGTATCGGAACAGGTAAGTATCATTCTCGGAACGGGTTTCGTGTTATCGTTTCAGGAACGCCCGGGAGACACGTTTGATCCGATTAGAAGACGCATTAAGAATAATAAGGGTCGAATCCGCAAAATGGGGCCTGACTATCTTGCTTATTCGCTCATCGACTCGATCGTCGACAATTACTTCGTGCTGTTGGAAGATTTTGGTGACCGGCTGGAAATACTGGAAGAGGAAATAGACAGCACCGCCGATTCGAAAACGGCCAGGCGCATCCATGCGATGAAGCGGGAGTTGATCGGGTTACGCAGGGCTGTATGGCCTTTGCGTGAGCTGGTGGGAATGATGCGTCGGGAAGAGGATCGATTTTCCGAATCCACATCCGCTTTCCTGCGGGATCTGTACGATCATGCCGTCCAGGTCATCGATACGGTCGAGAGTTATCGCGACGTGGTGTCGGGTTTGATGGATCTCTATGTTTCGACGGTGAGCAATCGGATGAACGAAGTAATGAAGGTGCTGACGGTAATAGCGACGATTTTTATTCCGCTGACGTTTATAGCGGGTATATACGGCATGAACTTCGACACAAGCTCGCCGTTCAACATGCCGGAACTATCGCTGCGATACGGTTATTTTATCGCGCTCGGTGTGATGCTCCTCGTTGCAGTCGGGATGTTAATTTACTTCAAGCGCAAAAAATGGCTGTGACGAATCGGCGCCGGTTTCGGCGGAAACAACATAGTGGCTCGCAGGGCCGCTTCGGCGGGCATAATCTCCGGGCAATTCCCTACTCAACTTGATAGTCTGCGGGCGCCGAAGGCTCTCGTGATTGAGATAATACAATGAGAAAACACATCACGGTTTTTGGTGAGAGTTTCTCGGCTGACACTCTATTGAGATACCGGTGAATCGACATCGAGTGCGGATCACTTTGTTGCTCCGCCATCTGCGTCATTCTTCGTCTGAGATACTTGAGCGAAACGTCATGATTCTGTTTCACCGATTCCTTCGACCGGGAGTGCTCAGCGAGAGTTTCAACGACGGTCGCGTATGTACGACTTCCGTCGGTCTGATAACTCCGCAGGAGCTTGTAGAACATTTCGTCGGTACCGCATACGCGGGAGACAGCGATGAGTATTTCGTTATTTACCGCCTCCGGCATCCCTTCCGATTCGAGCTTTTGCAATAAAATATCAAGCTCTTCGTTTCCTTCGATTCTCGAAACCGCACGCGCACCATGAATAACGACCTGCGGATTATCCGATTCGAGAAACCTTTGCTTGATCTTCCCGTACGATTCGCTGTCGTGCAGCCGTACCAGCGCAACCATGCTCCGTCCTCGAAGCTCTACATCGGGAGAGTCCAGCGTGGTCCGCAAATGCGGAATAGCTTTTTCTATCCGCTTCTCACCGAGTATGTCCGCCGCCGTCGAAGCCGTCGTAAACTCGCCGTGTTGAACTTCACGTAACAAAATCGAAATAGCCGTACGACTCATATCGATGGCACGCAGTGCGTTCAACGCCCGGATACGGATCGATAGATGAGGAGACTCCACATACTCGAGAAGCGCGCTTTCACCCAAATTCGACCCGATATCGGCCAACCGCTCCACATTGCGTGCGTCCTCTGCGGGTGTTTCCGCCTGCTCCAATCTGTTCAGGACGAACAACGCTCGGATGTCCCGGATCGAAAAAACCAAGTCGAATATGTCCCTGACCGGCCATTCTTCCAGTTTTTTTAAACGATATATGAGATAGACGAGCGGCGCCAGAACGACAAGCACGACTCTGAAATAGTTACGATAGACATCCAATCCTTCCAATCCGATTCGTCTCAGCAAATCGAGAAGTCCCCCGCCGACGACGGAGCTCATCAATCCCGCGCAAATACCGGCGAAGAGCCGGACGTAGAGCGATGTGAATACTCGTTCTTCTGTTTTGACCGCGGAAAGAAAATAATGTCCCAGTCCGACAAGCAGGCCGGTTTTGCAATAACCGGCGACAAGAAAGACTACTCCAACGAACGCAGGCATAAACCGGTTCGGCGCAAAAGCCCAGAATATGCTTACGATAAAAAAACCGGTTCCATACATGATGAGCAAAGGTCGCGGCCCCACATGATCTGCCAGTGTTCCATTGAGAAATGCGGAGATAATCGCACCGACCAGTACCATCAATGAAAACGCAAGCGCCGAATGGTCAGGAATTCCATAGCCGTTTTTTATGGTAATAACTGAGAACGGTATAACAATCACAAACGATGTTATTCCAGCACACCATGCAAACAGAAGACGCCGCAGATCAAGAGTTGTCATGATCTGCTTTAGAAATTTCCCCGCCGGCTTGGCGGCGGATTTCCTCGGTGTATCAGATTCGGGAATAGTAGATAAGAGTTTGCTCCCGTATACTCCTGCCGCACACCCCACTACGATGATGCATTGATATACCCATATTTTATCGATAAACCTCATCACCACTATGACGATGCTCATACAAATGAGATAAACGATATTGAAACGAAGAACATTCCCGGAAATGTATCGCCCACGGTTGTGGTGAGTCGTAACCTCCCCCATGAGAGGAGTGTTATTGATCACTCCCATACTTCTGAACAGCGCAAATCCGAACGCCCCCGCGAGAATCAGAAGCGGCACGCTCCAATCGGGTCCGCCGGATGCGAGAAATGGTGCAGCGGCGATCGGAAGTATCGACAGATATCGAAACAGCCAACAGAACGCCCACGATCGAGACAACCCCCAACTGGCAACCATTTTTTTCCCGAGGAGCATAAACGGCATCGTAAGATGAACGAACGAAGCAAGAACGGCAACGAGCGAATCGCTCAACCCATTCCGGATCGCATAGAGTATGAGCATGTTCTCCATGAGAAATGCTACCGACACTCCGTTCGCCATCATGAATTGTCGAAAGCGTTTTCGACCGATGCGTTGTTGGGTCGGGGTTATTGTGTCGCTATCGGGCATTGTTCAACAACGGGGCTACATGCTCCTCTGAGTATCTCGCTGTCCAGGCTCAAAAGATAAAAGCCGGCCTGATCGATGGCGGATCGATCCCTTGTCATAACGAAAAGTCTGCCGTCGTTCTGAAGCTTTGCCAATTGGCAGGCAGTTGAAACTTTCCATTCATGAACGATGTTGCCTTCCATATCCATCAGGAACGGATGTCCCCACAAACCGTTCCCGACGGATTGATCATCGATTGTCTGGGTAAACAACGTGTATCCGTTCCAACACATGTCCTCGTTATACCGTGTTACTCCCTTTATACCTCTCAGCCCTGTTTTCATGTTTTTCTCACCTCGTTCGTAGATTATATCGAGTCAATAAATCCAATACCACCGGCGTGTCCCGTTCCAGATGAGAGCTCAAACGTCTCAGAAATTCGACGACGTGGAAGCACTTGGCAGCGGCTCAAAATCGTGCAACGTTACGTATGAAACGCTTCACAACCGTTGCGGGAAATATCGGGGCGGAAAAATCTACACTGGAAACCGTACTACGCACCGGTAACCGAAAACCCCTATTTCGCTGATTTTTATAACGATATGAAAAAGTCGGCGTTTTACTAAAGCTGAAGCCGCGTCCTTTGGGCGCGGTTTCCGTTTGCGGCTGTGCCTTTCATGGTTTGTCCGGTTCTCCGCGGCTTCAGCAGCACCGTAAGCCCCCAACGGGGGCGCTACCCACAAACCGCCTGACCACACTGGTGTGGTCAGGCGGTTGTTGATTCTAATTCGTCCATATCCCACATAGTGCCGCAGATATCGGGCTTGTGCCTGAGCGGATCGGGTGGGTGTATCTGTACCGGCGGCTCGACGTGGGGCGGTTGATAGTAGACCGAAAGCAGGTTCGCCGGCTCGCGCTCCATCCTCACGGCATATCCGAGATCGATTCCCCCATGGACCGATTCGGGACCGGGTCCGAGAAGTTTCCAGCTCAATCCGCCGTCTTCGGAAAGGAGGGGCCGCCCACCCTGTT
>CAYLZA010000319.1:0-4503 GCA_964387575.1 uncultured Spirochaetales bacterium
GGGTGCTCGAAGCGGTCCCTGCGTTGCGCAGGATGCGCCGACCCGCCCCGCTATGCGTAGCCGATCAGACGGCCGGCTCCCGGTGAGGGTGTTTCGGTCGAGTTGACGATGGACCCGCTTTCGGGTATCAATGGTGCTCAATGGCAGACCCTGACGTTGAAGACGATGATAGCTGTGGGGTCAAGCGTATCCTTGTACCTTATTTTCTTGCGGGGTCGGGGCATCTTGTATCCGCGCGTGCGATAGTGCATTACATCAGGTCCAAGAAACCGGAGTGGGACATTCGGTTTATCGAGCCGGCGGACGAATTCGAAAGCAGGGAGCTCGATAGCTTTTTCAGACGGTCGTGGCACATAGTACTCAAAAGGCCTCGATTCGGCTCGATGTGTTTTATGCTTCTCGACAAACTGTTCCCGTTTATTCCGATAGCCATCAACACGCACATAATGAGAAAGCACCTTTCCCTTACCCGCGAATATCTCCTGGATTATAAGCCGGACTTGATCATTACTACTCATTGGGGGTGCGGGCATCTGTTTCAATCCACACGGCTCGAGTACGATTTCGATATCCCGCTCTATCTCGTTCGCAACGATCTCGGCGGTGCATTTCATATTCAGGATTGTGGAAGCGATTTGACGTTTGTCATGTCCGAAGAAGCGCGTGAAGCATTTCTCGAGCTCGGAATCATCAAAAACCGGCTTCGAAAGGTCAATCCGCTGGTGAGACCCCAGTTCATATACGGTTCTGCGGAAGCATCGGATCCTGAGGATGCACGCAAAGAGCTTGATATACCGTCGGAGGCGTGGGTAGTCCTCATCTCGGCAGGCGGAGAGGGGGTGGGAGAGATCGAGGAGTACACCCGGGCTACGCTCGAAATCGCATCGCGCCTCGGTGAGCATGTCATACTTATCGTAATTACCGGAAGAAACAACGAGCTCTATCATGAGCTTCCGTCTCGTTTGAACGATCGTCGGGTGCGTGTTTTCGGATATCGTGAGGATATGCACATGATTATGGCGGCATGCGATCTCGTCGTCGGGAAATGCGGTGCGAACTACACGATGGAAACGCTTATGATGCGGAAACCGTTTGTTATTACTCAGGTAGGCGCTCCGAATGAGCAATTCAATAAAGAATATGTAGTGCACAACGGCTACGGCTGGTATGCGCCGACACCTGAGGAGTATGAGACGGTGTTAGAGCGATTTTTCACGCGCGATCGGTCGGTCGTTGAAATGATCGAACGGCTTTCGCGGATGCCCGGAACGAGCGGAGCGGAGCAGATCGCCGATGCCATAATCGATCGGCTTTGCCCGGGCTCGTGGTAGTCTTTCGATGCCCGGTGTAGTAGAATGTCTTTTCAACGAGCCGACGCCGCGCAACGGGTCGGCTCGAATTATTGTATGGAGTTATTGAGTGTCCGATATGCATGATTGGTTAATCGGTGAAAACGGTGTTTATTCGGGAGCCCCCGGTAAACAATGGACCAGGAAGGGCAAATTCGACTACAAGGTGAACGCTCTGCTTCGCAGAGATGCGGATATCGTGGCCGGTGTAAATTGCGGGGTGTGGTTGATCGATCCGGCATCGGGCAGGTGGAAGCAACTTCACGATGAGACCGTGACGGAGGTGCTTGCGCTTGCCTCATCGACGGGTGATGCGGGAGTCGTAATCGGTTGTCCGTACGGATTTGCGCTCCCGGAAAAAGAGGAAAATGGGGCGCTTATATGGCGTTTCGAGAACGACGGTCTTTCGGTTAATGAGCGGTTTGTGAATGCGCTCGTACGTATCGATACCGATACGGGGATTCCCGGCGGCGATGACGACTATCTCGTCGGAACGGAAGCCGGTGTGCTGATCGCTCGGGAAACGGGTGAACGGTGGGAGCGGACGAGCCTTACCGGACGCCCGGTGCGCGCGCTTCTCCAGGTCGACGATCGATTGTGGGCCGGGACGGACTGCGGCGGAATCTGGACGAGCAGAGACGGGCTTTCCTGGGAGCTTGCGGGACTCGGCTTCGATGACGGTACGGCATTGTCGCTTTGCAGCGCAGGCGATGCAATCGTCGCGGGTACCGACCGGGGAGTCGTGATAGGCGGCGATCGTTCACATTGGCGACGTTACGGTCCGCAGGCGGTGTTTCGGTCAATTGCCGGCGATTACGCAATGGCAGACGGAGCAGGCAACGCTCTCGGTAGCGGGCGGCGCGGCGGCGAAGGGGAATATACGATTCTCGCAGGGTCGCAACCGGCGGGGCTCTGGCGTTCGGATGACGGCGGTATCGAGTGGCGACAGGAAGGCGAATTTTCGGGTGTCGGTATAATCGTCGGACCGAAGACCGAACAACACCGGTAAATGAGAGGGGAATTATGATACACCAGAATACATACAACGAAGAGGTTGATGCGAGAATCCGTGTAGTCACCGAAGCGGTGGTGGCTAAAGGCAAGGTCTCGATCTGGAACGCCCACGCGTTTCTGCTCGCGGAGGGAGCCGATCCGTCGGAAATCCACGGGGCGGTCGAAAATCATCTGGCCGTCTCCACCTTCGCGCCTAACCAGAGTATCGCCGGCGGACCTTTTCACGTACTACCGGCGATGCTGCTTGTCAGCCGTTGGGAGAATCGGCTCCTGCCCGAAACCATCGAGCGAATCAGACGCTTTTTTGTCGAAGGGATTATCGATCGGGGAAATACAGAAAACCACTGGCTTATGCACTACACGGGCAACCTGCTCGCGGCGGAGCGCTGGTCCGACGAAGCGCAATTGTGGAACGGTCTGACACCGGCAGCCGTGCACGCGGAGGCAAAACGGTGGATATCGGGAATGATAGACCGAACTGCGTTGACCGGTCATCACGAGTATGACTCGACCGGCTATATCGCAGAGCATGTAACACCACTAATCGGAATAGCCGAATATGCCGGCGATGATGAGCTTCGGGAAAAAGCGAAACAGGCGCTGGCGCTCTTATTTGCCGATATGGCGCTCGAGTATTTTCACGGTGCATGGGCTGGGAGTCACAGCCGCGAAGGATATCGGGTTAACACGTGGACCGAATCGGGAACAGTACGGGGATTTCACTATCTCTATTTCGGTGATCGCGAGTTTGACGCACACTCCCACCTTCAGGGATTTACGATCCCGAATACTGTGGCTTCATATCGCCCTCCGGCGCAGATAATATCGATGGCTTTTGATCGGGACACGCCCTTTGTCGTACGAAAAACAAAAGCGCCGAGAACGATCAATCGACATGTAAACCGCGAATCCGGTCCGGTACGAAAGTATACCTATATGAGCCGATCATTCGCGCTCGGATCGAGCCGATTGAACCTGCCCGGCGCCCCGGCGGGACCGATCGATCTTACCTCGTGGGATCTGACATGGGACGGACCAAAGCATCATGCAAAGATCGTCTGTAATCATCCATTTCGATCGCCGAAACGGTTCAGCGCATTTCTTCCGAATCTTCCGCAGACCGCCGAGCGCGAAATCGGCTCCGGGAAACCGTATCTCCAGTACCCGGATCGGCTTTTCGGTGCTTCACCGTATGAGCGGATGATGCAGCATCGGGGATCGGTAATCGTGGTCTACCGGATACCCGAGGATGATCGCGATCCGTATGTGAATCTCTATCTGCCGAAAGGGCTGCAGTGGCGTGAGAAAAACGGATGGCTATTCGCCGATGTGTACAATCATTGCCGTAATGACGAAGCAGGCGCGTCGGGCGTCGGGACGAGCGGCGTCGAGAAGAGCGGCGACGGTGCGAACGAGAGCGATGCGAGCAGGAGTGGCGAAAAGAGCCGGAAAGAGGGTCGCGTCAGGTTCTTTGTCGCGGTGTATCCGATCGGCGATTACCGGTGGCGCGCAATCCGGGAGTCGGTGGCGTCGAACATTCTGGTAAAAGACGGTGATCTGATAGACGGCTGGTTGCTGCGAATCGAAGATACCAAACCCGGGATCGTCCTCGAAGCGGTCGAGGCGGATGAGCTCGAGCCCGTGGGAACCTCGATCGACGCCCGCGGAGCGCCGGGTAGCGATGAGTTCGATGCATTCGTCGAACAGAGGAGCCGGAAAATTCCCGAGATCGGAGAATGGTTTCACAACGGACGCGTGCGTTTTACCACCTGTGACGGCAGGGAGATGGATATGAGCTACGACGGTCCGCATCTGATAGACGGCCGGCCGATCGATTATGAGTCCTGGCCGTTGTTCGAAGCGCCCTGGGTACAGGCCGGTGTCGGTGATGGAAAAGTGGTATTCGAAAAGGACGGGAATACGTTGGAGGTTGATGTCCGGGCACGGTCCGACGAGCCGCTTATTCCAATGCGTGTTATCGGGTAACGCCGATTCAGCCCGTTCAGTCGTTGTCGGTTCGGGGTTTGCGGCGGAGCCTCTTTTTTTCGGCCTGTTTGCGTTTGTTTTCGAGTCTTCGTTTCCTGGCTTTCTTCGGTACGCCGGTTCGATGTCGCCTTTTTGGCGGCTCGATCGCGTCGCG
>CAYLZA010000320.1:0-4442 GCA_964387575.1 uncultured Spirochaetales bacterium
AAAGGTGTACGGGCGGATGGGAAAAGGACCGAATGACGCCGGGTTATCACGGATGCACATATTACGGGAGATCGAGGCAAGTCTCAAACGGCTCAAGACGGATGTGATCGATCTTTATCAGATTCATCGATGGGATCCCACCTCGCCTCCGGAGGAGACGCTCGAGGCTTTGAACGATTTGGTTCGTGGAGGAAAGGTGCGCTACATCGCGTGCTCGAATCTCAAGGCGTGGCACCTCTCCGAGTATCTCAGGCTATCCGACGAACGGTTGTTCAGTCGATTCGTGAGCACACAACCGCTCTATAACGCGTTGAACCGGGGAATAGAGCTCGAGGTTCTGCCTTTATGCAAAGAAAAAGGGATTGGTGTGATTCCGTACAATCCGCTTGCCGGCGGCATGCTGACAGGTAAATACACCAGCGGAGCCGAAAAGCCTGCGGGATCGCGGCTCGAGGCGTATGAAATGTACAGTAATCGATACTACACCGATCAAGCCCTCGATATTGCCTCGAATTTCGTCGCTCACGCAAAGGAGCTCGGTGTTACGCCCGCTCAACTCGCACTTGCGTGGGTGTGTGCAGAACCGCGTGTAACGGCCCCGATAATCGGTGCCCGAAATATCGAACAGATCACCGATACGCTCGCGGGCGCTTCGTTACGCCTCGATGAAGAAGCGCGTAACGCCGTACCGTCCGTGTCTTCGGGCCGCTGGGTAGGGAAAGATCCGGTTTATGACCGGGAGCGCTTATAATAGTGATCCGAATCCTGTGGAATTTGCATAAATATACGCGCCGTGTCTTATTCGGGCTTCTTATCGGTCCCTATCGAAGGGTGATCTACATAGACATGCAAATTCCACAGGATTCGGGCCAGTAAGGAAGGCAATCTTCAGCGGTGCCAGGCCATCCATCGATCCATGAGTCGCTTTACCCTCGGCGTCAGACGCGAACGCATGTATTCCCGTGCGCTCTTTCGCAGAACGTCAGATTGCGTCGGGTATGGATGAATCACCGAGGAGAGCGATGATAATCCGAGACCGCCGTGCATCGCAGTCGTGATCTCGCCGATCATCTCTCCGGCATGTCCCGCCACGATCGTAGCGCCCACAATTTTGTCACCACCCTTTTTCACATAGATCTCTGCAAATCCTTCTTCCTCTCCGTCGAGCAGCGCCCGGTCGACGTCGGATAGCGACGCCGTAAAAGTCGTGGTTTCGATGCCTTGATCGGCGGCATCCTTCGGGTAGAGGCCCACGTGAGCGACTTCCGGATCGGTATAGGTCGTCCAGGGAACGATCAGGCTCGAGGACTTTTTTGTACGGAGGAAAAGCGCGTTTTGTATTACCAGCGCCGCCTGTGCATCTGCGGTGTGGGTGAACTTGTATGGCGAGCAGATATCCCCGGCCGCGTATATGCGTTTGTTCGATGTTTGCAGATAATCGTTGACTGTAACACCGATTTTCGGATCATAATCGACCCCCGCGTTTTCGAGACCGAGATTTTCGATATTCGGTTTTCGTCCGACGCTTACGATGATCTCATCAACGCGTATCGTATCGGTTTTCCCGTCCGACTCGATCGAGATGATTTTTTCTCCGTTGTCGATTTCGATGTCGTTGGTTTTTGCCGTTTTTGTAAGGTTGATTCCATCCCGTTCGAGCGTCTGCTCGATGATCCGGGCCACATTCGCGGGTTGCTTCGGAAGAATTTGATCGGCGAGCTCGATGAGGTGCACATCGGAGCCGAATCGTGCGAACGATTGAGCCATTTCGCACCCGATTGGTCCCGCTCCGATAATCGCAATACGTTTGGGTAGCTCGGTCAGCGAAAAAAGCGTTTCGTTCGTCAGATATCCCGCCTGTTCGAGACCCGGAATCGGAGGTGCCGATGCCCGCGCGCCTGTCGCGATAATGGCCTTCGAGAATTCGAGAGATTTACCGTCTACTTCGGCCGTCCGTTTTCCGGTAAATGTCCCCTCGCCGAGAAACACATCGATTCCCATATCCGCGAACCGGGCAACCGAATCATTCGGGCTGATTTTCGCCCGGATTCGTCTCATCCGTTCCATGACGGCGGGAAAATCGACGGTGGCGCCCTCGGGAATCCTGATCCCGAATGATTCGGCCCTGTTCAGCTCACCGACGGTTCGTGCCGATCTGATCAGCCCTTTCGACGGGACGCAGCCTACGTTCAGACAATCGCCCCCCATCAGGTGTCGTTCGACGAGTGCGACTTCGGCACCGAGAGCAGAAGCTCCTGCGGCGGCGACGAGCCCGGCGGTTCCCCCGCCGATGACCACGAGATTGTATTTTTTTGCCGGTTCCGGGTTTACCCAGTCCGGTGGATGCGCGTTTTTCACGAGCTCTTTGTTGAATCGATCCTGTGGAAGCACTTCGATTTGTTCTACCGCCATTATTTACCTCTCGAGACTATGATACGACGTATCGGGCGGATCTTACGAGGATCGGTTACTATTGTTTTGCAAAAGGTTCATTTTGACGACGGTGGTACGAGGATCCGGTACATCGAACGTTTTGGCAAATGGGAGCCCGAAGTTCATATAGATGTCGTCGGGTCCGCCGAAGATTTCGACGCCGGCATCGCTGTTCCGATACGGACCGAGATGTACCTCGGCACCATTATCGAGTCGACTCTCCGATGTCGAGCAGGATGTTCGACGCCTCGGTAGGTATAACGGCCACGTGCATCGGGGCCGACATTTACGAGCAGATTGCCGCTTTTACTTAAGCAATTGACGAGCGTCTGAATAACAAACTCGGAACTCTTCCAGTTACGATCATCGGCAACGAATCCCCAGCTGTCGTTGAGAGTTATGCAGGCTTCCCACGGCAGTGGCCGCCCGTAATAGTCGACTATATGATTTTGCGGAATCATCTGCTCCGGGCTCGCGAAATCACCGCAGAACGTATCGGGATTTTCAGTAAACATATTTCCGCCGAGTCTGTTGTTGATCAAAATAGAAGGCTGGTGGCTTCGGATCATTTCGACGAGTTTTGTCGCTTCCCACGCCTCGCCCTTCATGTGCCAATACGAGAAATCGAACCAGAGAAAATCGATAGTGCCGTAATGCGTAATCAATTCCTCTACCTGTTTGTGCATGTACTCCAAATATTTATCCCAGTGGTGCGTTCGCCTTTTCCATTCTTTATTGTCTTGATGCGGATGCTGCCGGTCGCCGAACGCGGGGTAGTCCGGATGATGCCAATCGACGAGCGAGTAATAAAGGCCTACACGCAAGCCGTACCGACGTGCCGCGTCAACATAGTTTGCTATAATATCCTGATTGTGCGGTGTATTCGTGACTTTGTAGTCGGTCTGATTTGAGTCGAATAGACAGAACCCGTCGTGATGTTTGGCGGTAAGCACGACGTATTTCATTCCTGCGCGCACTGCAAGATGCATCCAGTAATCGAGATCGATTGCGTCAGGATCGAATTCCTCGAAATACGTTCGGTAATCCTCGATACCCAAACGTTCGGCCGATCGTACCCATTCGCCTCGTGCGGGTATCGCGTAGAGCCCGAAGTGTATGAACATGCCGAATCGCGCATCGCGAAACCATTGAGCTCGGTTCATTATTTGGTCGTATCGGTTCATATGTCCCCCCTGGATATCTGCATCCATGCGTTGTTCATTACGGTCCCGATCGAGATACGATATTAAATCATTCGATATCCGAGAGAATCGAAGCGATCCGCTGAATAGACGAGACCCCTTCATCATATGTCAGCACGTGTTCTATCAACACCCACACATCGGTTTTGATAACATCGCGGATTGATCGCAACAATGAAGCCCAATCGGTCGGCCCTTCTCCTATAGGTGCAAGACCCGCATGAATGTGGAAGTCATCGGTGAGTGCAAGCTCTTTGAGATGAACAATGCCGATGTGATCTTCGAGTAGTTGTGAGCCGCGTCGTATGAGCGGTTGCAGTGACTCGGCAAATGCCCGTATTGCTTCGGGAGAACGGTTGCGTTGATCGGTACCGGTGAACACACATGCGCTGTAGCTCGCCGTTGGAATCACCACGACGGGAGGGACCGGGCTATCGGAAGTAAAACTCGTCTCGGTTTCGGCGGTGCGGTCTCCCGCGTCGGATTCACTCCTTTCGGATGCTTCGGCCGCTGTTTTCAATTTCGTCTTCATTGTTGTTATTAGCTCGGCGGCAATATCGATTGCCTGGAACACCTCCGACGGATCACGCATGGGGGGGTGGACCGAGCGCGTTGTATCCGAAAACGCCGATCTGACATATTTCGAACCCCTTTGTCCGGGTCTTGTCGACCATCGAGCCGACGCCGTTTGCGAAGTCCCCGACACCGGCGGTGATACAGGGAATATCGTATTCGCGTGCAAGTGATTGCGTGTGCTCACCGGCTTCGAGTGCGAGACTCATCTTTCCTCCTCGCCTATCTTTACGG
>CAYLZA010000321.1:0-4434 GCA_964387575.1 uncultured Spirochaetales bacterium
AAATCAGAAACAACCGGTCGAGATACGGCAAATCGGTATGATCGAATCGACGTATCCGGTAGATAATCGCGCACGATTCCATTCGAGCGACCCGGTTCTCGATGACATTTGGAGCATTTCGGCGCGCACGGTTACGCTGTGCATGGAAGACACATTTACCGATTGTCCGCTCTACGAGCAGACATTGTGGGTTGGTGATGCGAGAAACGAATCGCTCTTCGCGCTCTATCTCTACGGAACAGAGGATATCGTCAGACGATGTATCGAGGTTGCCGGTGAGAGTCTCGAACGATTTCCGATAGTCGGTTCACAGGTTCCTTCGAGTTGGGAGAGCCTGCTCCCGGCATGGAGCTTCCTCTGGGCAATTTCGGTATGGGATTATTACTTCTACTCGGGGAACAAGCATTTTCTCGAAGCCGTGTGGCCTGCGCTCCTCGGGAATCTGGAAGGCGCCTTTAAATCGATCGACTCAAACGGGCTTTTTTCCGGACCGTACTGGAACATGTTCGACTGGTCGGGAATAGACGATGAGCACGAGACCGTAACACATAATACGATGTTATTGATCGGAGCGATCGACGCGGTGCTTCGGTGCGCGGATGCACTGGACAGAACATCGGAAACAGCGGCCGTGGCCGAAAAAAGACGCGAGCTGGCCCAAGCGGTAAACCGTCTCTGGCTTTCCGAGCGCGGTGCCTATGCGGATTCGATCCACGAGGATGGCGAGAGAAGTGATTCGATTTCCCGGCACACGAGTTTTCTTGCACTGCTCTACGATATCGTCGAGGAAGAGCGAAGGGATAAAGCTATTCAGAATGTCGTGAATCCTCCGGATGATATGACCGGCGTAGGCTCACCGTTTGCAATTATGTATCTCTATGAGACGCTCGAGAAAATCGGTCGTGAGGATCTTATCATCGAATCGATATATCGAAACTTTGTTCCGATGCTCGAGGCCGACGCCACGACCGTGTGGGAGATGTTTCCCGCGAGTCCCGATCGCCCGGAGGGGTTCCCGACGAGAAGCCACTGTCATGCATGGTCGGCGGCTCCGGTGTATTTCTTATCGAGAATTATTCTCGGTATTCGTCAGATCGAATCGGGAGGGACGGTGTATTCGATCAGCCCACATCCGTTCTCGCTCGAATATGCACGTGGAACGATTGCCACAGCGCGTGGGGACCTCTCGGTTTCGTGGAACCGCAATGGAACCCGAATCGAGATCGTGACCGACGCCCCTTCGGGAACAGAGATCAGGTTCGAGCTGAACTCATCTCTTAAAGACTATACAATACTACTCAACGGAAATAGGGTTGGAGACTAATATGAACAACGATAATGTGGTTGATTTCAACAACAAAGCGCCGCTGGAGCTGGAGCTGGAAGAAAAGCTCAAGAACCTCGGTGACGCGCTCGTGGACCAAAAGGCGGCGCGAATAATTCAGGAACCGGCAAAAAGGGAAGCAGGATTCTGGTTCGGTTCAGGTTCGATGATCGAATGTCACGGCAAGCTGTATCTTTCGGGAAGATATCGCAATGCAGGAGATTCGCGGACCGGTCTCGGGCTCGGAGACCGCGGAGTCGAGTTGGTGATACTCGAGTCCGCCGATCGGGGAAAAAGCTGGAAACAGATCCGATCGATGAGCAAAAAAGACCTGACCTACGACAAACGCGATGTGCTTTCGATCGAAGGGACATGTCTCGTGTGTACGGAGAACGGCATAGAGCTTTATGTATCGACTGAAAAGTCTGGAGAATACCCGGCCGAGATAGTGGAGTATCAAAAACCCGGAACGGGCATCTGGTCGATTGACCGGATTACGGCTGAGACGGTAGACGACCTTGATCCACGGAAAATCGAGCCGTTTCTTTCGTGTTCCGATCCACGCTATCTCCACGTAAAGGATCCCGTTGCCTACCGGCACGCCGATGGAAGCATGAGTATCGTGTTTTGCACTCACCCCTATTCGTGGTCGAGCGCGAACAGCGGACTCATTACGAGGGCCTCCGATGATACGCCGTTCGACGAACCGAATTTCACATTTTTTCCTCGAGGGTATACGTGGGATGTTGCGATCAGCAGAATAACCGGATTGCTCTCGATTCCTCCGATCGGTGCGTTTGCAGGCGCACCACGCCCGACCATGATTTTCTACGACGGGGGTGAATCACTGAGAAATCTCGACGAGCACCCGCAGGCAAAGCGCCGGCCACGAGGATACTCATGCGAAGAGATCGGGGGATTGGCGTATACGATAAATGATCGGTTCGGCGAAATCGAGCGATTGTCTCGAATGGAGGCGGCGTTCATCTCCCCGTGGGGCACGCGGACGAGTCGCTATGTTCGTACGCTCGCCTCCGATGAGGGGGTTTTTGTGACGTGGCAGCAAGGGCAGGAGGATGGTTCTCAGCCTTTGGTAATGAATGTGGTGCCGTGGGAACGGGTAGAATCGATACTCGCTTAAGAGGAGATAAACCGATGGATGTGCGACGAGTTCAGAGTTTGGGGAAACGGGATGCGGTGTTTTTCAACGGGAAGAGACTACGAGCGGTAATCGATGATTTAGGTGGAATGGTCTCGGAATTGAGCTTTCCCTGCGACGGCGGTTGGTATAATACGCATTGGAATCCGCGATTCCGTTCCAACTCGGGTGAAGTGTATGACGCCGAAAAGCACGGTTCGTTTTGGCCGGCAAAGCTCCTTTACAATCTCGCCGGAAACTTTCCGTGCTTTCCTTCGTTTGGCGGGAATTGCACTGCATACGAAGTGGAAATGGAACCGCACGGCATTACCGCAAACGCGATGTGGCATGTCGACAAGCTCGGTGTTCTCGATCAACGAATCGGATACGCCCGATCGGTTCTCAAACCGGATGCGTCTAATCCGTCGATCCCCTTGGCGTATACGAAATACGATATCGTGCTCAACGATCATCCGGTTCATTATGTTATTATGAGAATTCGAAACGAAGGGGATCGGGAGTATCTGCTGAATGCGGCGTGGCACAACACTCTGGGACCGCCGTTTCTTTCTCCGGGGTGTCGTATAGATCTTTCGGCAACGCAATTTGCAACCCCACCGTCGCCGTCGGAATTCGACGACACGGCGCGTCTCGAGACAGGTGCCGAGTTCGATGACCTCGGTAGTGCTCCGTTAGCCGGAGGTGGAACGGTCGATCTGCACTGCGTTCCGGGCTTGATCGGGTATTCCGATTTTGTAACCGGCGCCGTTCCGCAATCAACGCGGATCGGTTGGTCTTCGGTGGTTAACAGCGCCGTCGGAGCACTCTATCTGACGTATTTCCGCGGCCCCGCATTTGGAGCCGACGATGAGATAGGACTATATTATAACGATCTGTGGATGCAGTACGGCGGGAGACGTTTTACTCCCTGGGCGGCTTTTGACGGCGGGACGGATCTTACCTATTGTCTTGGAACCGAAAATGCAACGGGTGCGTTCGCAAACGGCCTCGAATACTCGCTCGAGCATCCTGAGCTTCTCGGTAATCCAACGATGGTATCGATAAAACCGGGTGAAGAAAAAATACACCGTTATGGAACTGTTACTGTGCCTTTCACGGAAGACGAACTGAACAGCGGTGTATCGAAAGTGGAAGAGGAAGGTGAGCGGCTGGTAATACACGGGAACGACGGGTCCGGCGTGCTCACGATCGACGCGGATGCCGATCTCGGCGAGATCGCCGTTATCGCGCAAGCTATCGACGCGGTTCCATAAAAAGCATTGACGCATCGTTGTACCGATGTTTCATCACAGCGGGGGAACAAACTATGGCGAAAAGACGATATGCGCTCGGGCTTGATTCGAGCACACAGAGTCTTACGGCGGTCGTCGTGGATATCGACGATCGTTCGATCGTAGCGGAGCACTCAATCGATTACGTCGGCGACGCGCGACTCAATGGTTTCGGTATTCGACATGACTCATACATCGTCCCGTCGCGGGAGCCGGGCGAGGCGGACCAACCGCCGGAAATGTTTCTCGCATCGATTGATGCGATGTTTGCCGATCTTTCGAAACAGGGGATAGATCTTTCTCGTGTTGCGGTAATAAACGATTCGGGACAACAGCACGGACATGTATATCTCGCAGATAAAAGCGGATCGCTGTTCGAACAGCTGAATCAAGCGGGCGTGGGTGACTCCGGAGCTACTCTCGTGGATCTGCTTTCGGGGTCGTTCTCGTACGGAACGGCTCCGATCTGGAAAACGGCGAATACAGTGGAGGAGGCGGATCACTTGAGAGATCGGGCAGCCCGACGGGGCGGACAGGGGATCATCGAAATCTCCGGCTCCGATTCTCCGCTCCGGTTTACCGGCGCCGTAATTCGACGCGTCGGTTCTCAGTTTCCGGAGCTCTACGAAAAAACACAAACCGTACAACTCATCAGCAGCTTTATTCCTGCGGTCCTCACC
>CAYLZA010000322.1:0-4431 GCA_964387575.1 uncultured Spirochaetales bacterium
CATGTTTACCGCCGGTGTCGGTGGGGATGAGCCGTTTGCTTTCTGGCCGATCTTCGGTATTTCCTTTGGTTTTGATCCGTCGCGCTGACTACCGATGCAGGGAGCGGAGTTTTCTCGACCCTTGAAACGCGCGCGGCGTCGGTGCATAGTAGGGCAATGAGTGAACGGATCGAGCCTCGTGTGCTCAAAGGTTTCCGCGATTTTCTGCCCTCCGAGGAGCTTGCGCGACGTGAAATCGAAAAGGTGCTCGAATCGGTATTCCGCAGCTACGGCTATAAACCGATCGATACACCCGTACTCGAGTACGCCGAAATCCTGCTCGGTAAAGGCGGTGGTGAAACCGATAAACAAGTCTATCGGTTTACCGATCACGGAGACCGGGATGTGGCGATGCGGTTCGATCTTACGGTACCGTTTGCACGCTATATGGCGCGCTACGGAAAGTCGATGCCGTTGCCGTTCAAACGCTATCACATCGCGAAGGTATGGCGAGGCGAAAATACACAACGGGGACGATACCGGGAGTTCATGCAGTGTGATTTCGACACCGTCGGTACCGAACATCCCGACTCCGATTTCGAAACGCTCATGCTCATCCACGACTGTTTCGAGGCTCTCGGCATAGAGAACGTGACGATCAGGCTGTCACATCGCGGTATTTTCAACAATTTTCTCGCCACTCTCGGTATTTCCGGGCACTCGGTCGAAATCATGAGAACAGTCGATAAGCTCGCAAAGATCGGCGAAGAAGAAGTTCATTCACTGCTCGGCGAGCTCGTCGGAGAGGATGCCGCCGAACGCATACTCGAATATATCCGCGTTGAGGACGACTTCGAGACCACGCTCGAAAAGTTGGCACGTCTTTCCACGGGCGAAACCGCACACGCAGAATCCAATAGCGGGCGCACCGGGAGCGATGAAAGCAATGTCGGCTCGAATCCGGTGGCGCGGCTCGAGCGTATCAAGAAACTGCTCGATCAAACCGGAATCGGTTATTGTTTTGTGCTCGACCCGTCGATTACGCGTGGGCTCGATTACTACACGGGGATCGTGTACGAAACGTTCCTCACCGATCTACCCGAATACGGATCGGTCTGCTCCGGAGGCAGATATGACGATCTGGCGTCGCTCTACACAAAACAGCATCTTCCGGGCGTCGGCGCTTCTATCGGACTCGATCGTCTGATCGCCGCACTCGAAGAGCTCGGAAACGAACAACGCTTCGGTAGTGTTCCGGAAGTTGCAATAATCAATCTCGATGAAGCGTTGAGCGGCCATTATCACTCACTTGCGCGTACGTTGCGAAAAGCTGGATTGAGCTGTGATGTCTTCTTCGAAAAACGCAAAATACCCGCTCAATTCAGCCATGCCGAAAAGCTCGGTTCCCGGGTTGCAGTCATATGCGGAGAGAGTGAGAAAAGTAACAACACGGTAAACATACGGGACCTCGAAAAACGGGAGAGTTACGACAACCTCGATCTATCGGCTGCAATCGAACGGATTCGTCGGATACTGAATGGATCCACATAATCTTCCCGTCTACGAGAACAAACAGAGAATAATAGATTCGCTCTCAGAGCATCGCACGATCGTCGTAGAGAGTCCGACCGGCTCGGGAAAAACGACACAGCTTCCGATCATCCTTCACAACGCAGGTTTTTCGGAAAAAGGAGTGCTCGGGGTTACGCAGCCGCGGAGAATTGCGGCGGTGTCCGTCTCAGAGTATATCGCGGAACAACTCGGATCGGAGCTTCCGGGTATGGTCGGATACAAAATGCGTTTTCACGATGAAACCGCCCCCGAAACTTCAATAAAGGTTATGACCGACGGGATTCTGCTGCAGGAGCTCAAAACCGATCCATACCTTTCGGCATACTCGACGATTATCGTCGACGAAGCACACGAGCGGAGTCTCAATATCGATTTTTCGCTGGGGTTACTCAAACGCATACTCAGAAGCCGCGACGATTTCAGGGTCGTAGTATCGTCCGCCACGATCAACGCGGAGCTCTTCTCGGAGTATTTCGACGAGTGTCCGATCGTCAGAATCGATGCTCCCATGTACCCGGTAGAGGTGATTTATCGACCGCCTGAAGGAACTGCGGACGACGAGTCGATCGTCTCTACGGTGAATGCGGTGATGGAAGAGATCACCAAATCGCCCGAAGAAGGGGATGTGCTGATTTTTCTCACCGGTGAGAAACAGATTAAGATGTGTATGGCGAAGCTCGAAGGGGCCCGGTATGGCAAAGGACTCCACATACTTCCACTCTATGGACGGCTTTCAAAAGAAGAGCAGGATCGAGTTTTTTATCCGCCGCCGCGAGGAAAACGTAAGGTCGTAATAGCAACCAATATCGCCGAAACGAGTATCACGATCGACGGTATCCGTTGGGTTATCGATTCCGGGCTTGCAAAAATAAACTTCTATAACCCGAAAACGTTCACCGCTTCGCTGATAGAAACACCCATTTCTCGGGCTTCGTGCAACCAGCGCAAAGGCCGGGCGGGAAGGACCGCTCCGGGAGTGTGCTACCGATTATATACAAAAAAGAGCTATCACAAACGTCCGCTTTTTTCCACCGAGGAGGTGTATCGGACTGATCTGTCGGAAGTCATACTCAGGATGTCTGAGCTCGGAATTCGTGATTTTGAAGGTTTCGATTTTCTTTCTCCGCCTGAACGCAAAGACATCGCCGGAGCCGTCGAGACGCTGCGAATGATCGAAGCGATAAGCGAAGATCATTCGCTGACCGACATCGGCACGATGATGGCGAGGTTTCCGCTTCTTCCACGTCATTCGAGAATCATCGTTGAAGCGATTCGCTCGTACCCCGGCGTAATCGAAGAGGCATTGATAGCCGCGTCGTTTCTCTCGGCGAAATCACCGTTTTTACTCCCCGCCGGTGAGGAGATCGAGGCACGGAAACGGCATCATCGTTTTCGGTCTCCCAAAGGCGATTTCGTCTCCTATCTCAAGATGATCTCTTTGTACCGCAAAGCACATAACAAGCTGCGGTTCTGCAATGAGCACTATCTCGACGATCGCGTGATGTCCGAAATCGACAATATCTCCGAGCAACTCGCGGAAATCGTGAGTGAAATCGGTGTACCTCTCGAGGGGGGTGGGAGTATCAGTGACTATCTGTGCGCGGTTGCAACCGGGCTGGTGCAATTCGTCTGTATGCGTTCGGGGAAAGGCATATACCGAAGCCTCACGGCCGAGCGTATCCAGATCCACCCGGGCTCGGTTATGTTCAGGGAAACCCCGAAATACATCGTTGCCGGGGAGATCGTGCGAACTTCCAGAATGTTTGCTCGATCGGTGTCGCCGCTCGAACGGGAGTGGATCCCAAAAATCTCACCGCTACTCGAATCTACCTTCGGTGGCCGCGGCAAAAAGAAACGGAGCGATGAGGGAGCAAAAGAGGAGAAACGGGATACGAGCTGGCAACTGACGATCGACTCGAAGGTCTTCGAGCTCAAGCCATACAAAGGGAAAAAGAAGATCGCACAGCTTCCGTGGGACCGACTCGGTCCGCTGGTCAAAAACGATCGTATTCCGTCATGGATATCCGGAAGAGGGCTGCGAGGCGTCGTATATTATCGCGGATACGAGCTCATGACCGGTTTCAGGCTTTCGAAGATGTTCAGAATACTGAAAGCGATACATCCGGATGAGCATCTTATCGACTCGGATATGGACACATCGAATATGATCTATCCTGATGATAGAGATCGTTTAATGTCTGCCATCGATCAGATCATGTGCCTTGCACCGGTGAAAAAGAACAGCTCCCGTCTCGGTTTCATATCGCTCAATACCGACGGCGAAGTGTTCTGGCTCAAGAGCTCCAAAGGATACGGGCATGCGGTTTCCGAATCGCTCGCAGCTATCGAATCACTCGTCGATTTACTTTCTGAAAATCCCGATGATGAGCTGGAATCAAAGGCGAATACGGTTTATCGAAAACTGACCGATCTATTCGATACCTGAATCATTTTCGAGCACCGAACGCACCACCGCCTCCCTTGGTTCGACTATATCGGTTACACCGAGCCTTCGTTGTATTACGAAACGAAGGCAACCGGCACGGTTTTTCTTGTCCCGACGAACGGCATCGAGGAGCTTGTCCGTATCGAAGGAAATACCCGAAAGCGGGTACTCGTACAACTCGAGCAATCGTCGGGCTTCTCTCGCATAATCGATATCGGTGAGATCAAGAGCACGTCCGAGCTGCAGTGCTTTACCGATACCCCAGGCAACCGCCTCTCCGTGAGTAAATCGACTGAATCCCGTTACGCTTTCGAGCGCATGCCCGAAGGTATGACCGAGATTGAGATACGCCCGTGTTCCCGACTCACGAAGGTCCTCTTCGACGATTCTCCCTTTTACCTGCACGGAACCGGCTATCATTCTCTCGAGTATCG
>CAYLZA010000323.1:0-4430 GCA_964387575.1 uncultured Spirochaetales bacterium
GAGCAGGACAACACGATCGTTCAGGCGGTCGCCGGATCCGAGTATGCAATGGGATACTTCGGTATGGCGTACTTCCTCGAGAACGAAGGAAAGCTCAAAGCGCTCGGCGTCAACGGCGTAAAGCCCAATCTTCAAACCGCAAAAAGCGGAGAGTACACACCGCTTTCGAGACCGCTGTTCATCTACGTTAGCAGCAAGTCGCTCGCAAGACCGGAAGTTGTCGAGTTCGTACGTTTCTATCTCGACCAGATCGACACCAAGTTGATTTCCGAAATCGGTTATGTACCTCTGACTTCCGACGAAGCTCAGGAACAGAAGGATACGTTTGAAGCGGCAGTAGAAAAACACGCAAATTAATATAAACACGTATATGTAATCTAAAAGAGGTAGAAGGAAGGTTCGCTTTCGTCTACCTCTTTTCTTTTCGACCATTCATGATAGGATATGCGCGATTACAGGGGCCCGGGAAGAATGGATACCGATCTGCAAAAAAGCTCGATCCGCACGATCAAAGAGAGTGGAATGGGGTATCTGTTCTTCATCTGCGCTTTTCTATCGGTAGTAACCACCGTTGGAATCGTCGTCGTTCTTCTCTATGAAGCGGTGGACTTTTTCAGCGCGATTCCCGTGGGAGAGTTTCTGACCGGAGTCCGCTGGAGCCCGGGGATTAAACCGCTCGAATTCGGGATTGTTCCGTTGATAAGCGGAACGCTCACGTTTACTTTGCTGACGGCCATATTTGCACTTCCATTGGGATTACTCGCCGCGGTATATCTGAGCGAGTATTCCCGGCATCGTGTCAGGGCCATTCTGAAACCGGCGCTGGAAGTTCTTGCGGGTATCCCGACCGTCGTCTACGGGTATTTCGCACTTATTTATATCACACCGCTTTTAAGAAATATCTTCCCGTCGATCAAAACGTTCAATGTTTTGAGCGCCTCGATAGTCGTGGCAATAATGATCATCCCGACCGTGGCGAGTATCAGTGAAGACGCTATGCGCGCGGTTCCGGATCGTCTCCGGCAGGCGGCCTTCGGACTTGGTGTTACGAAGTTTCAGGTAACGACTTCAGTCGTCGTCCCGGCGTCACTTTCCGGCATCGTTTCTTCGTTCATTCTCGGTATTTCCCGGGTTATCGGAGAAACGATGGCAGTCACTATCGCGGCGGGAAATCTCTCACGCGTCGTTAATCCGCTGAAACCCGCTGAAGCTATTCTCGAGCCGATTCAGACCATGACCGCGGCAATGGTCGAAATCGGGATTAGTGATGTGACCGGCATGTCGGTCGCATACAAGAGTCTCTTCGCCGTAGGTCTGACACTTTTTATCTTGACGCTTTCGCTGAATGCAGTCAGTCAGATCATCAAAAATCGGTATAGAGAGAAATACACATGAGCACATCCAGTGTGGATTCCAGCGTCATCCATGCAACGGTTACCGATCAAAGCGGAAGCAAACCGGACAATATCAAGTCACAAAGGATCAAGGGAAAAGTGTTTCTGGGGTTTTGCATTTTTTCCACGCTTGTCGGGATAATCTCTCTCGGTGCACTTCTCGTCTATGTTTTTTACGACGCAGTAGGCTGGCTGGATTTTCAGTTTATCACCAACTCCCCTTCGAGATTTGCCGAAAAAGCCGGTATCTATCCGATGCTTCTCGGCTCGATTTTTCTCGTAGCGGCCGTCGCACTCTTTACATTTCCGATCGGCGTCGGCGCGGCAATATACCTCGAGGAGTACGCCCCTGAAAACTTTCTGCGGCGGATTATCGAAATGAATATTGCCAATCTAGCCGGTGTGCCCTCGATTGTTTTCGGGCTTCTCGGGCTCGGTCTGTTTGTTACGATGCTCGATATGGCGCACGGTACGGTTCTCGTAGGTGCATTTACCTTGACCCTGCGGGTGCTCCCGATCGTCATCGTATCGTCGCAGGAAGCGGTCCGCGCGGTACCCGATTCTCATCGTCACGCAGCATACGGGCTCGGATCGACTCACTGGCAAGTTGTCAGGACCGTCGTTCTTCCCGAATCGGTACCCGGCATCATGACGGGAACGATCATCGCTATGGCGAACGCGATGGGAGAAACTGCCCCGCTGATCATGATCGGCGCGGCCACGTCGATTTTCACCCCGCCGAGCGGACTCCTCAGTCCGTTCAGCGCGATGCCGCTCCAGATATATGCGTGGTCGGACTTCCCGAACGCGGATTTTCAACATGGAGTGACGCCGGCG
Organism: uncultured Spirochaetales bacterium; assembly: GCA_964387575.1. Taxonomy (GTDB): domain Bacteria; phylum Spirochaetota; class Spirochaetia; order ARS1246; family ARS1246; genus CAYLZA01. Next base: position 2,232 of record CAYLZA010000323.1, read on the forward strand.
GCGATCGTCGTTCTTCTGATCATTCTTCTTTCGATGAATGCAATCGCCATATTCATCAGACAGAAGTTCACTCGAAAAAACGTGTGATTCGTGATCAATTCGAAATCATAAGGAAGGATTAAGCGGTGGCAATGACCGAAACCGGCACAACCGATTCAGTGAAGCACGGCGATATGTCGACGATAGTGGAAGTGAAAAACTTGAGCTTTTACTACGGTGAGACCCAGGCGTTGATGAATGTCAACATGAAGATCTACCGTAATCGCATAACAGCCATCATTGGTCCGAGTGGTTGCGGTAAATCGACCTTCCTCCGGTGCTTGAACAGGATGAACGATCTTATTGGGACGACACGAGTTGAAGGCGAAATACTCTATAACGGAAAAAACATCTATGATCGTGATATTGATCCGGTCAGGGTCAGAAGAAAAGTCGGGATGGTTTTTCAAACACCCAATCCATTTCCCAAGAGCATATTCGACAACGTTGCATACGGACCGCGCATGTACGGATTGCGCAACAAGCAGAAACTCCGGGATATCACCGAGAAGAGCATAAAAGGTGCGGCTTTGTGGGAAGAGGTCGACGGACGGCTCACCCGGAGCGCGCTTTCATTGTCGGGAGGACAGCAGCAACGGCTTTGTATTGCCAGAACCATCGCGGTCGAGCCCGAAATAATACTCATGGACGAACCGGCTTCCGCACTCGACCCGATTGCGACCATGCGAATCGAGCAGCTGATGAGAGATCTGGCGAAGGACTACACAATCGTCATCGTTACCCACAACATGCAGCAGGCGTCGCGGGTTTCCGACTACACTGCTTTCTTCAACACCGACGAAAGCCGGATTGGTTTTCTCGTCGAATTCGGCAAAACTGAAGATATATTTATCAATCCGACGAACAAGCAAACCGAGGACTATATTTCCGGACGGTTCGGTTAGAAACCGGCCGGCCGCCGCCCTCGCCATAACCCATCCCGGGCAGTGGGGCCGGCCGCCCCTTCGCCATAGCTCGTCTCGGGCAGTACCGGGCTTGACATATACGCCGCTACGGTTCAAAACCACGATGTCATGATACACAAAAACTACGAGCTGATTCTCGAACCCGATGCCTTTTCAATCGAGCTTTCGGTTCGCGACTATGAATGCGATCTGCAGGGAATCGTAAATAATTCGGTCTATCTCAACTACTTCGAGCACTGCAGACACGAGTTTTATCGTTCAATCGGGTTTGATTTCGCTGATATGCACGACAAAGGGATAGATGCCGTTGTAACCCGGATAGAGATCGACTACAGATCCTCTCTATCCAGCGGAGACCGGTTTAACGTCTATCTCGGTCTCCGACGTCTCGGAGCGCTCAAGTTGATATATGATCAACGGATCGAATCCTCCGAAAGTAAGACAACTACGACGAATGCTATAGTCGAAACCGTCTTTCTCGAATCAGGAAGACCGATACGTCCTCCACGATACGTGCTGGATGCATTGGAACGCGCTTCGTTATCGATCGTACAATCATGAAGGCGAGACCGCTGCGAAAAATAACGCTCGTTCCGGATGAATATCCGCGTAACGATGTCTTTCCGTTCAATATCCCGGTATTTCGTACTTCGGCGACCATTCGTTGATGACGCTCTCCCACGGTGAGGGTCATCTCGCCTTTTTCAGGAATAGATTCAACCGTCCCGGACTCTATCTGCTCGATGAACCGGAAAATGCACTTTCACCGGCGAGTCGACCGGCGTTTCTCGATATTCTCGAAGAAGCGTCGCGACACTCCGAATGCGCGGTTTATTTTTCTTCTATCAGCTTCGACATGAACTGCTGTTTGTCTTCGAGTGCCGACAAACCGAGTAGCGACTCCTTGAACCTTTTTCTATTTCTGAGTACTTTCAAAAAGGTATATTACAATTCCGGTCAAGTTTGGAAAAGGAACTCTCGAATATCCGAGCGACAAATTCAGAGAGCTCGAAGACTCGAGCGCGTACGCCGAGGACACCGATTCACTGAGAACGATCCTCGATGAGCAAGGCTACCTGTATCTCAGAGGCTTTCTTCCGCGAGAGCGGGTTCTCGAAGGAGTAATGCCGGACGCCGGAAAAAGCGTCAATTTGCTCGGGCTGAGAGAGGTGACGCACGCACCGGAGGTGATATCGGTCCTCGAATCTCCGTCGCTTTTTGAGTTGTTCGAACG
>CAYLZA010000324.1:0-4428 GCA_964387575.1 uncultured Spirochaetales bacterium
ACGCACGAACGGGAAAAGTGACGATAGCGAGAATGCAGGGGTATGAGGGAGATCCATGCCCGGACTGCGGCCATTTCACGCTTGTGAGAAACGGTACCTGTCTGAAATGCGAGACCTGCGGATCAACGACCGGGTGTTCATGATTTCATCGGCGAGCCGCCGTCCGGCCACACAGAAGCGGTCGGGTGCTTTACATCCAGGCGATTTTTTAGTAATGTTACTACTCGCGTTACACTAATAGGTAGGGAAGAACTATGGCAAGACGCTGTGAAATTTGTGGGAAACAGACCGTTACCGGTAACAATATCAGCCATGCCCATAACAAAACAAAACGACGCTGGAAACCGAACATCGTAAAGGTCAAAGCCAAAATCGGCACCACTAAAAAGACGATTCGCGTTTGCACCAATTGCCTGAAAAGCGGAAAAGTCGTCAAAGCGTAAACATATTCACGGACATACCGTCAAACGCGGGATGAATCGACTCGGGTAACTGTGATTCCAGTGTTGCATGCTCAACGTCGTGGCACATGTGGGTCAGATATGTTTGTCCGGCATCGACACGCTGCGCCGCAGCTACCGCTTCATCGATAGAGAAATGGGTGGCATGCGGACGATAGCGAAGTGCTCCGATAATCAGCAGCTCGACGCCGTCGAGAAGATCATAGCTTTCATCGGATATGTCGCTGCAATCGGTGACATACGCAAAACTCGCGATCGTTGTGGGCTTATCATCGGTTTTAGGCTGTTTTTCCCGCGTATTCGTGGGAGGTAACCGCATGTCGAAACGATACCCGTATATATCGAGGTCTCCGTGCCTTATCGGAATCGGAGTAATCAATAGCGAGCCGATTTCGAACGGCTCATCGTCGATTTCCCTGACAAAAACGAGCGGTTTGCCGCCGCCCTTTTGTGTAGATCGGAAAATATAATCAAACCGTTTTCGTATCTCCGAGGCGGTTGAACGCGCGGCAAAGAGCGGAATCGGGTTGTCCCGGGTCAGCGAACGAGTGTCGTCCAGACCGTGGAGATGATCGGCGTGTGCGTGTGTATATATGACCGCGTCGAGCCGATCAATGGACGAACGAAGCGCCTGTTCTCGAAAATCCGTAGAGGTATCTACGACGATAGACCGGTCCACGGTTTCGATCCAGAGTGACGAGCGGGTGCGATTGTTTCGCGGATCGGTTGATCTGCATACATCGCAGTTGCACCCGATTACCGGTACGCCGTGAGATGTTCCCGAGCCAAGGATGGTTACTTTCATTTCGGTTATGTATACTGATCGGCGAAACCGTTGTCAACAGAACAGGAAACGAGGGAAATTACATGAATGAGCGAGAGATCGTCCTTTCGAATATCGAGTTTTGCGGCCACGACCAGATCGGGATGGCGTTTACAAATCGCGAGGGGCGGCTGAACGATATTACGGGTACCTCCGTCCGCCACGACATCGAGACGAAAGAATGGAAAGCCGAAGGGTTTCTCTACTATACCGACATCTGGGGTAATACCTGGTACCGTGTGGATGGTATGTCGAAAGGAGGTGAGGTGTTCACGCCGGCAATCCAGGAGTGGAGCGATCTCGATAATCTGGAGCTCCCGGATCTGGATAATCCGAGATATTTTGAGCATGCCCGGCAACTCGGCGCGTCGGAGACGACCAGGTTCAAAAACGGATTTCTTCCCGGATGGACGTTTGCAACGTCACGCTATCTTCGTAAAATGGATGTTTATTTTACCGATCTCATCGCGTATCGAGACCATATCGACGTGCTGCACGATCGTATCACCTCGTTGCTCGAACGCGTCATCGACCGATTCGGTGAGGCCGGTATGAACGGCGTAATGTTTTGTGAAGACTTGGGGGTGCAGGACAGGCTGCTCATGAGTCCTGCTATGTGGCGTGACATTTTTCGGCCCCACTACGAACGTTTGACTTCGAGGGCCCACACTCACGGAATGAAGGTGATTCAACACTCGTGCGGCTATAACTGGGATCTCGTAGACGATCTGTGCGAGGCCGGAATCGACTGTCTTCAGTTTGATCAGCCGGCGGTTTACGATATGCCTGCACTGGCGGAAAAGCTCAGACGCCACGGAGTGGGGCTCTACGCCCCGTGCGATATTCAGCAGGTGCTTCCGACCGGGGAGAGGGAGCGGATCGAAGCGGAAACCAAAAGGTTGGTGGACACATTTCGCGGCGGATTTCTGGCCAAGGACTATGGTGATCTTCACGGGATCGGCGTCGAGCTCGAATGGGACGAATGGGCGTATCAAACGTTCGCGTTGCAGGGGAATCGAAACGGTAATAAATAGTCGTTTATGTTCGCGGTTTCGCCGGTGGAGCATCCGGAGCTTCAGACCGCCGCTACTGCCGTGGCGGCTCGCCGAGTCGGATACGCGACCATCCGGTCCGTTCGGCTTCATAATACCCGGGGGTCGTGCTGCCGCAAAAGACGCCTGCAGATATCGGTTACGCGTTGAGGCGTGAGGCGACGGTCAACCGATCCGGCCAGCAACGTTTTCCGATTCGAGTTCGCGGCTTTCGAACGGCACCACGGGCAGTCAACGTACCAAGTGCTTCCGCTACCTCATCTTCGGTCCACAGCGAGCCGTCGGCCGACGTATTTGAAAGCTCGTGCCTGAGCGCCGCAATCGTTCGTTTTCTTCCGTACCGCAGCCCGTTTCTTCCTATCCAGTCGAGCATGGTATGTAGCTCCGCCGGGTACGGAAGCACCGTTCCGTCACACACATCGCAGCCGCTGCAATCTACGGCAGGCGCGCCGAGAAGCTCCATCATCCCGCGTCTGCGGCAATTGTACGGATTGGTCAGAAACTCGATGAACGCTTTTTGCCGTTCCCGGGCCACACGCGCGGCGATCGGTTGCTGCGCCGACCGTGCATCGTCGATACCCGTAGCAGACCCGTTGTCGCCGTTCGTGGTACCGGAGAACGGGCGCGAGTCCGAGTCGCCCGGCACCGTAAAGGCCCCTTCGGTGCCGGGGATACCGTTCCCCGCCGGTACGAAAAGATCTTCGTACGAAAAGAGCGTTACCGCGATCGATTCATTTCGGTCTCGTCCGGCGCGTCCGGTTTCCTGAAGGTACGCTTCTATCGACGCAGGCGCGTCCCGATGGACGACCGTTCGAATGTCGGCTTTGTCGACACCCATGCCGTACGCACATGTGGCGGTGAGGATTGCATCGGACGCGTCGAAAAACCACTCTTCGATAGCTTTTCGTTCCTCCCGGTCCAGTCCCGCATGATAAAAGCGAATCCTTTCATCACCGAGGGCATAACGAAGCCGTTGGGCGGTTACCTCGGTTCCTGCTCTCGATCTGCAGAAAATGATTCCGGGACGTTTCATACTTGACGCGAGGAACCTGAGATCGTGTGATTTGGAGAGGGTGGGTTTGATCGTATAGTGGATATTCGGGCGGTCCGGAATACCCGCCACGATGTGTGGCGGGTCGTCGTTAAACAGAAGACGGTTAATTTCGGAAACGATATGCGGTGAGGCGGTTGCCGTAAAGGCGCTTACGATTCTCGGAGCGAGAGAGGTAACGCATTGAGCAAGCCGGATGTATGCCGGTCTGAACGTCGTTCCCCATTCGGGAAGCACGTGCGATTCGTCGACGACCAGATGATCGATTCGTGCCTTTTTGAGCGTTTCAAAGGTACGCGGAGTAATGAGAGACTCGGGATTGGTGAGAAGGATGCGGGGAGGATGATTGTTTCGATCACTACCGGCACCTGACCGGTTGCTGTGACGGGCGCCGTTTCCCCGGTTGCCTCCGGAAGCTGCGCACGCCAACCTTCTCATAATGCGCTGCTTTTCGCCTCCTTCCATTCCCCCGATCAGCATTTCGACATCCAACCCGGATGAAACGAGTCTTCTATGCTGATCGGCGATGAGCGATCTGAGCGGGTATACGATAACCGTCAGCCCGTCGAGCAATACAGCCGGTAAACTAAAGCAGAGCGACTTCCCGGATCCGGTCGGAAGAATCACGAGCTGGTCCCGTCCGTCGAGGATGTTGCAGACCACGAGCCGCTGAAATGGAAAGAGAAATGAAAGCCCGAATTCCTTCTTTGCGACCTCCGCAAGGGGATCGGATAGAGGGAGCGCGTAATCCTGGAATACAGTCTCCATTATGTACATCTATACACGGGCAGGTGAGCTCTTGCTTCAAATGGAAGCGGTAACGTGTGCTAATTCATCTCCAGCGTATGTAATCGGCCACAGCCGTCCCGAGGATTCGGTAACCTTGTTCATTATAGTGTGCGCCGTCCGGAAGCAGATACATGCTCGTGCCGGCATTTTGCATAACCGTAAACAGATCGTCGTACAGCTTCACGTATAATTGAGGCTGTCCCGTAACCCGAAAGTCGCGCATGAGACGGTTTATATGCGCTATATATAGAG
>CAYLZA010000325.1:0-4412 GCA_964387575.1 uncultured Spirochaetales bacterium
CAAGCCTCGTTTGCGCGTGGTATGGAAACCGGACTCTCACGAAGCGCAATAGAAGAACATCTTGCCGAGCTCTCGGGAAAAGAATTGCCTTCGAACATAACGACGACGACCCGGGCGTGGGCGCACGAGCATCAGAGCATTCGGATCGTAGAGGGAACGATCGTTACGGTAAACGAGGGACGAAGGCATCTTTTCGAATACGATCAGGAAATCCGCGAGTTGATAGAAGAGGTCGTCGCGCCGGGCGTATACCTCGTCCGCAATGCTCATGTCTCGACGCTCAGAGAACGGCTGGATAAAGCGGGTATTCATCCGGTGCCGAAGCCGGAACGGGCGGGGGAGAAAGCGTCGACAAAGCGGTCTGCGGGAGGCGCGCCGGCGCCCCTCGAGGCGAATACTCAACTGACACTCGAATCGGCCGAGACACCGAAGCTCCAATTCGACAAAAAGCGTTACAAACACGAAATACTCGAGGCCGCGAAGGAGCTCGACCTCTCGAACGATATCGAAAACGAGCTTGCCGACCGGATCGGACGCAAGCTCATCCTTTTTCCTGAGCAGCTTCGTGATATGCAGTTCGGTGGAGATATCGTAGAGGTCAAGGGATTCGATTATCTGGGAAAGGTACGTCTCGCCGAACAGGCGCTGAGCTCGGGTGATGATCTTCTCGAGATAATAGATACCGACGACGGTGGTGCTCCGGAGCACGTTCTTATCCGACCGGAGGCATTGGAACAAAGCGGTTCGGATTTGATCCTGATCGGGAAACAGCTTCCCGATGAGAAGGAAGTCAGAAAACGGATCAGGAGCATCGGACTGTTAAAAAAACGTAAGGGCTCGCTGTTGACCTAGAACGCCGTACCGGTTATCTCACGAGGATATTCGCGGCCCGTAAAAAGCTCGTACTGGATATAGGCCTGCTCATACAGCATACGTCGACCGTTTTCGACACCGCATCCCGCCGCACGTGCCCGGGCGAGCATCTTCGTTTCTTCAGGCGAATAGATCGCATCAAAAACCGCTTCATGTCCGTCGAACTCATAGAACTCCAGCGGATCGTTGTCGGTCTCCGGGCTCATCCCCACGCTCGTCGCCTGAACGATCAAATCGGCGTGACGTTTGACCAATTCGAGCGAATCCCGCGACAAAGCGCCGGATACACACCCGAATTGTTCGGCCAGAGCTCCGGCCCGTTCCTCGGTTCGGTTCACCACCAGCACATCGCTCCCGGCCCGGCACAAGGCATACACGACCGCCCGTGCCGTTCCTCCCGCGCCGACAACTGTTGCCGATACACCGCTGAACTCGCCATGGACGAGCTCTTTCACGGCTTCGAGAAATCCCGGCGCATCGGTGTTGGTCCCCTCCCAGCCGGGACGATCACCACCGTTGATCGGTCGGATCGTGTTGCACGAACCGATCGCCTGTACCGATTCGTCCGCATCTCTGAGATATGGGAGCACGTTCTCCTTGTGTGGCACCGTCACCGAGAGCCCGCGCACATCGAGCGTGTCGGATACGGAGAGGAACGTGTCTACCTCGTCGACATGAAACGGAACATACACACCGTCGAGCTCCTGATGAGCAAGCGCGGGATTGTGTATATGCGGAGAGCGTGAATGCATAACGGGATTCCCGATTACGCCGTACACCGGCGTTGCCGGGGTTATCGTCGAAAACCTGTAGAGCGAGTGAAGTGTTTCGGGATCGATATGCCCGGGAGCGGCGGCCGTGCCTGCGATCGAGGTAAACGTCAGAAGCGATCCGAGCTTTCCCGCGAGGATCCGCGTCGCAAAACCGTAGCTTCCCATCCCGAGAAGAATTTTGTCGATACCGCGGGTTTTGTCGAACGCATCGACGAGACGCGCGAAATCGGCGCTGCTCTTCGGCATCGTCGCGAGCTTCGGAATCTCGCCTCCACGCCGTCCACGCGAATCCCCGAACCGTTGAATGTACCGTACCGCGTCATCGGGAACCCCATCGAAGTCATGCCGGGAGCGTATGATTGTCGTGCCGTTCGCCGTGAAGCTTTCGGCGATCCGGTCTGTAGTTTCGCCGGAGAGATCCGACTCCAGATCCACATAGGCGAAATTTCCACCGGCACCGCGCATGATCGCGGCAAGACGTGCCGACTCATCGCCTTCAAAACAACCGCCGTCAATTGCGCGCCGCACGGTGAGAATTACCGGCACTTCCGAGAGCCCGGCGAATTGCGCTACCGACGGGAGCTCTTCGGGATCGAGAAAATCGGCCCTGAGCTCCGCGAGATCGATGGACCTCCGATATCGATCTATGCTATCGAGATTCTCTCTGATCGTTTTCCCGGAAAGCGTCAAACATACCATCGCCATCTTACTCTCCAAGTTTTTCGGCAAGCTGGTTCACCCGTTCCCGGATTTCTTCGTCTTCGGGATTGAGACGGATTGCCTGATTGAGAAACTGCTGCGCCTTTCGGATGAGCCTCGGTTCGTTGTTTCGGTTCCCGAGCTCTTCGAGAACCTCCGCGAGCGAAATAATCGCCTTTACATTATTCGTGTTCCAGAACGTCGCCTGTCCGAGATCCTCACGTTTCAGCTGTAGATCGGTACGGGTAAGACTCAACTGATAGTAGAGCTCACTCAGATACCCGGTTAGCTCCGCGGATTCCTCTGCTCGAGGAATCGCCTCTTCGAGCAGAGCTCTCGCATCGGTCATACGTTCGAGCTCGATGAGGAGCTTTACATAGCGGAGCAACGCATCGTAGTTGCTCGTATCGAGCTCATAGATCCGCCGCGCATACTCGACGGCGGATTCGAGGTCATCGAGATTTCTGAATACTCGATATGCGGTCAAGAGATATTCGCGTTTTTCGTTTATTTCGAGCAGTCGGGTTACATAATCCGCCGCGTTCTCCCACTCTTCGGCTTCCACGGCCTGTTCGAGCAGTACCTGAAGATTCTCTTCGTCTTCGGCTCCGCCCGAATCGGCCAACGACTCCTCAAGGATTTCCTTTCCCTGATCGACTCTGCCTGCTTTGACCAGCAGCCGGGCATAGGCATCGGTAATCTCTCTGTTGTCCGTATAGAGCGATCGGGCACGCTCCATGACCGAAAGGGCCTGTTCGTACTGCTCGTCTTTGGAAAGCAGTCTCGACTTCAGCAGCAGCACCTCCGGATCGTCGGGTATCTGCCGTTCGACGATATTCAAAAGCTGTCTGGCCTGATTATCGCTCCCGCCTGCACCGCTTGCTTCGAGAATTTTCGCTCTGAGAAGGAGAAGCGGGAACTTTTCGCGTTCACTCCACCCCTCGTTATCTGCGGCGTTGTACGCATCTACCGACAGCCCCGCCGCGGTCTCCAGATTTCCCGCCTGGAAATTGGCACGGGCGTCTATTCGCAATACCGCCGCGGTTTGCTGCAATCGCCGGCCGAGCGTATCGAGCACCGCGAACGCGCGTTCTTCATCGTCGGCGTCGAGCGACACCCGGGCGATTCCGAGTGACGCGGGATAGCATCCGGAGCTCAGATCGAGCGCTGCTTCGTAGTATTGGAGCGCGGCATCGTTCTGATCGCGTCGTTCAGAGATTACACCTCGCAACAGATCGGGAATGATCGATTGAGTTTCGAGGCTTGCCGCCTGATTGAGCGCCTCCATGCTTCGTTCGGCAACCGCCGTGGAGGTAGTCTCGAGCACGGCAAGCGGGGGGATGATCAGCGTGAGGAAGGAGACGTCTTCCTGCAAAACCTCGGGATACTCGCCTCGTTTCACCTGGGCAAACATCGCAGGGAAATTACTTGCAGGAGACGGCGGGGTTACCTCGAACTCCGGGAACTCGAGCAACGGATAGAGAATGCGATACATCTCGACCGCCACATTCTGCAGCTCCACACCGCGGAGGCTCGAGCCGGCTTCCGAAACCGACAACTCGATGATGGCCAGCTCGAGCGATTCCGGTGTAGCCTCGATTATTCTCGCCAGATTGTCCGAGATTATCTCGGACTGCCGCTCAATGGCGGTGTTGGTCGTATTCTCGGCTTCACTCTGCTGTGGGTCGGGCTCTTCCTCCGGAGCCGGCGGCGTAGCACACGCTATCATGAGGGAGAGACAAATCAGTAGTGGAGGAATATACCTCGACATCACCCATAGCTAACCCATATGTTCTACGATGTGCTTCCCAAAGTCGCTTGTAGATACCTTGGTTGCGTCATCCATCAATCGGGCAAAATCATAGGTCACGAGTTTCTTTTTGATCGATCCGGCAATTCCTTTTTCAATCAGCCGGGCAGCCTCGGTCCAGCCGAGATGCTCGAGCATGAGTTTTCCCGAAAGGATAAGCGAGCTCGGATTCACCACATTCTTACCTGCGTATTTCGGGGCCGTTCCGTGTGTCGCTTCGAAAATCGCATGCCCCGAATCGAAGTTGATATTTGCAC
>CAYLZA010000326.1:0-3254 GCA_964387575.1 uncultured Spirochaetales bacterium
GGCAAGACCGAAACCGGTGTAGTACTGCGAATCAGGATACGGCGTTTCGGCTCCGTATGAATCGACCCATGAAGGAAGCGCACCAATTGCCGCCGTACTCAGCAATAACAGCACGCCTGTCAACAGGGAAAACCGCGTAGCGGCGCGCCGAGCTTCATTCGTCCGGCTGTTTACATTCCGCGCCTCACACCGGGGCAAATCAGTAGAAACCATCATTCGCTCCTCGCAACCTTGAATATTGGATTTACCAGGACCATCTACGCACCTGTTTTCCGGTATCGTTGTTGTCTCTCCCGGGAGAACCGGTTCCCGGTGGAGATTGACTTAATTCGTCTACCACTCCATGGGTGCCTTCGACAAGCGTGAGAAGCCCCATATATCGATCGATCATCACATTCCTGCGTAGTGTTCCTACCCGAATATTCGGTTCTCATACTACCAGAAACGGCGTATTTGTGGATATTGCACGGCGCGGTTGCCCGGCAAAGGCTGTCCCGTAACCCGATAGCCGCGCATGAGAGCGAACCGGATTTAGCCTTTCAACTGTGTAAGCTAATGATAGCACCGATAAGGAAGCGATTTTAAAATGGGCGACACTGGATTCGAACCAGTGACCCCTTGCGTGTCGAGCAAGTGCTCTAACCAACTGAGCTAGCCGCCCTTCGCCGTACGAAGTACAAGAGATAGGTACTACGGGTTCATGCTTCGTGTCAAGTCAAATACCGGCAATCTTACTTCAGGGTCGATGCTATGCGCTCGAGCACCTTTTTTCGATCCAGCGGCTTTACGATATAGCTCTTTGCTCCGAGCAGTAGTGCTTTCTTGACCAGGTCCTGTTTACCCAGCGCGCTTATCATCACAACTTTTGCCTTCGGATCGAACTCGAGAATCTTTTCGAGAGCTTCCACGCCGTCCATCTTGGGCATCGTGATATCCAGCGTAACCAGATCGATATTGGGAGAGAGCTCCTTGTATTTTTCAACAGCCTCTTCACCGTTAACTGCCGTTCCTAACACCTCGAAGCCTTCGGATGTCAAATACTGTGAGAGTTGCTTTGCGATGAACATCGAGTCATCTACTATGAGCACCCGATACGGATTTCCATCGTCTTTTACCCCATCGGGTGTTCGTTCATTGATATTCGGATAATCCACTTTTGTTCTCATATCGTCACCTCCTATGATCGCTCACGTACTGCGACGTTTATCTCCAGCTTGCCCTGCGGCAATTCAAGTGGTACGATCAACGCTTCGACTCCATTGTCGGTCACCATCATATTCTCACCGGTAATCAATGAGGGCGGCGACAAATCGAACTCGAATCCGAGCTCGTGGAGTTTTGTCACCGCCTTTCCTGCTATCATATTCGCGAGCTCGGCAATCGTAGCTTTACCGAGATCATCGAGCTCGGACAGCTCTTCGCCGTTCATCGTCGACGCAATTGCCAATCCGGTGTGTACACTCATATCGAGTAACACACGACCTTCGACATCACCGATCAGACCGATTATCGCTGCAACGCCGAGCACCGGTTGCGATGTGGCTTTGAGATAGAGCTCACCACGCTTGATTTCAGCACCAAGCACTTCATTCAATACACCGTACGCCGCTTCAACAAAAGGATTGACGTATTCAACTCTCATGAAATTCTCCGCTTTGTATATATTCCCTGATTTCCCGTATCCACCGGTTCCCGGAATTCCAGAGAAAGCCGTTCATTCGTCCCCACAACACATACACCGTCTGCCTGGAGCTCTCGCATAGCTCGGTAAGCGCCTTTGCACGCCGACTGCCGTCGATAAACGACGGAACGTCGCGTACTACAACGAGCATCACCTCGGAAAACGTATTGTCATGGGAAACGTCACGATACTCGAAATACATCGAATCGGCAATCTCCTCGTTAAAGCTGAGACCGTTTGGTCCGTCAACGACGAACCTGTGCAATGAATCGGGAACTTTGTCCTCAGTAAAGGTCGGTGCTCTAGAATCATTGAGTACATCCTCGTCGTGAGCCCATACCTTTACTACCCCATGAAGATAGCGCGTTTTTTGCGCACCACCAATCGAATATGCTTTATAACCTTCCCCGCATCCGATATACCACGCGTGAGCATAGGCTGTATCGAGCTCGGGAAGAACATCGACAAACTCTCGAATCATTTCATCCCGGGCTCCTCAGGATTTTTTTGAGATTCGGAACAACCACCCGATTCCGACGCATAAGACGTCCGGGTAATCTCACCAAGATCATCGACGAACACTATCTGTGATTCGAGTATTACATAGAGCGTACCTGAAACATCTACGACTCCACGAATATAACGGGTATTGATGTTGTCCAATATCGGATGTGGATGTTTGATATCTTCAGACTTCAGAGTGACAACGTCGTTTATCGAATCAACCACCATACCGATCGTGTGATTACTGACATCCTTCGAACGGGATCCGACAAATATCACTTCCCTCGATTCCAGATCCGACGATACGTTCAATAGTGATCTCAAATCGATAACGGTCACTAATTCCCCATGAAGTGTACAGATACCTTTGACGAAATTGGGACTATTCGGGACATACGTACATGAGATATCCCTCGATATTTCTCTGACGTCCATGATATCGATCGCGTAGTCCCTTCCGTCGAGAACGAACGTTATGAGCCGGCAATCATCCTCGTTGTTTTGGAGCTTCGACTGCTCGTTCATCGCATTGCTCATGGATCTACAGAACCGCACGAATCACGTCGGTAGACGAAGCGCCCGTTTTTGTACCCGCTATTTTCGACAAGCCGTTCACGTCGATTGTCAACGCGACCCGTCCGTCGGGTAGAATCGTCCCGCCGGAGATACCCGGCGTTTGTACATATCGCTCTTTCAGCCGTTTGAAGACCACCTCCCTTTCTCCGACTACCGAGTCGACGAAAATTCCGATTTGTCTCTCCCCTCCTTCGGCAATAACTGCATGTGTCTCCGCGCCCTCGCAATCCGGGCTGAGCCGGAAAAACTCGCGCAAGCGTATCGGCTCGATATCCTCACCCTCGATATGGAGTATCGGCGAATCGTCGACAACTTCTGTCATATCGGCGGAAAGCATTCGCGTTTCAACTACCACCGCGCTCGGCAGCGCATACACCTCGGTTCCGACCTTCACGAGTAAGACGCTGATGACGGCGGATTGCAGCGGAATCGTCATTACTATCGATGTGCCGCTCCCGTATTCGGTACTCAATTCCACCCGTCCGCCGAGTCG
>CAYLZA010000326.1:3264-4409 GCA_964387575.1 uncultured Spirochaetales bacterium
CACCCTTTTGAGTAGTAGCTGTTGTAAATCCATCGGCACACAATAATCCAATGACTTCGGTGTTTGAGAGTTTTTTTTCCGGGTCAATGAGACCGGCACCGACCGCGGCTTTTCGAACGGCTTCCGCGTCGATCCCTGCACCATCATCGACGACCTCGATTCGAACTTCATGTCCGTGATCCTCGGCTTTGATTTGGATGGATCCGTTTTCAGATTTACCAATCGCCCGGCGTCGTGCAGGCTGCTCGATACCGTGATCGACGGCGTTTTGCACACAATGGCGAAGCGGATCGAACAGTGAATCGACCACCGATATATCGATCCGGATGTCGTCGCCGCGAACAGCGAGCTCGATCTGCTTACCGAGTGATAGTGAGCGTTCACGGACAAGACGGGGAAAACACGAAAAAACCCGTGCAATCGGTGTCACCTTGAGATTCGCAATGCCTTGCTGAAGCTCCTCGATCAAACGGCCTGTCCGGGTAACCGCATTCTCGAGCCGGCGACCGGTGTCGAACATATCATTCAAAGCCGTAGATTTCTGCCGCACCGGGCTTTCCGGCAAGTGTGTGTTTTCGGCTATTTCCGCCGAAATCCGGGCGAGGGTCGAATGTTCGATCATCGCCTCGGCGCTCCGAGCGAGTAATGCGTCGATTCGCTCGATATCTACTTGAGCTTTGTCGGAAGCAGAGATTTCGGGTGTCGCGTTGAGCTTGTCCACTAAATCGAGATCATCGTCCGAAAAAACCGATCCCTCGATTCGTTTTTCGACCATATCTTTGAGAACCGAAACCGACTCGGCGAGCAGTGAAATCAACTCGCTTCCGACGTGTACGCCACCGGAACGTACAATTTCAAGTACATTCATTACGGAAGGTGCCAAGCGGCGGATTTCATCGAACCGTGCCTGTGCGGAAATACCGATGAGGGTGTGAGCTGCTCGATACAACTCGTCTATCGCGTCTCGTTCGGCAGGATTGTGCTCTAATTCGAGGATATTTTGTTCTAATATCTCCACCTGAGCCTGCAATTCTTCGAAGCTATCCTGAAGGAGCTCCTCGTCGGCGGGATCGAGGTAGTCACTCATGACCAGGCAGTTCTCATTTTGCACCCTCGCCACGGTTTGGATCTGCATTGCATGAGAC
>CAYLZA010000327.1:0-4389 GCA_964387575.1 uncultured Spirochaetales bacterium
GAACTGCTGCTCGACAAAAACCGCGAAAACATCGGCAATTCTGTCTTTCGGCGCATCGTTTCCGGAGAGATGCTTTTTGATCGCAAGCCCGAGCTCTTCGATAACGCTGTGCGAAAACTCTCCGTTGAAGCATATCATAATTCCCCGATCGGCGAAGGCGTTTCTCAGAGAAAAAAGATCGAATTCAGCCATCCCGGTATATCCTCCTCGTCAATTCCTGTGTTGATCGATTCACTACAGCTGAAGCCGCCTGACCACACTGGTGTGGTCAGGCGGTGTGCGTTTGCGGCTGTGCCTTTCACACCCGAAATCCGAGTGCGAGCACGTCGTCGCGTGTCTCATACGATCCCTTGTATCTATCGAAACGATTCTCCCACCCCGGTTTATCCTCGCAGAGCTGAGCATCGGAACAATCTGATATCGTTTCGAAGAGCCGTTTCGTTCCAAAGGCGCGACCACTTTCACCCCCGGACTGATCTACGAAGCCGTCACTCACCAGAAAGAATGCGTACTCCTCAGTTGAAAACTCGTGATTCTCAAACGGTTGCTGCTCGAGTCGATGACGGTGTCCGATTGCGCGATTGCGGTCGTGGATCGTTTGTACAGTTCCTTTACTATCGAGAGCATACAACGGCATTCCCGCGCCGGCGAATATCAACCGTTTTCTTTCCGGAAAACACGCGCACAAGCCGATCTCCATCCCTACCTGTAGCCGGGATTCTCCCTCGCTCGTAAGCATCGAAGAACGAATCGATCGGTCGAGCTCGGTCAGTATCATCGCCGGATCCTCTTCCGATACACCGGGAATAATGAGCTTGAGAAACGAATCTACCATCATCGTCATGAGCGCACCCGAGACACCGTGACCTTCGCAATCGGCTACCGCTATCAAATACCCCGGCGGAGTATCGCGTAAAAACAGAAAGTCCCCACCGACGATATCGCGTTGTCTGAGGAAGAAAGACACTTCGGAAAGCCGCTGATTCAACGCGGATTTGGAAGGAATAATGCTCTCTTGAATCATAGCAGCATATTGAATACTGTCTGTAAGTCTGCGGTTGACGTTTTCGAGCTTGTTATTTGTTTGTTCGAGCTCGGCGGTTCGCCGTTCCACGATCTGTTCCAGGTTCGTCGTGTATTCCTTGACTTTCGAGGTCATCTCGTTAAACGCCGACGCCAACGTTCCTATTTCGTCCTTTCGCTCGATCGGAAGCCTGAGATCGTAATTGCCGGAGGCGATTCTGTTCGCCGAAACCGTCATGATACCGAGCGGCTTGAGAACGAATCGTCGCATAAGCACTCCGATTGCCAGGAGCACGGCGACAATCGAAATAATAAGCAGCAGAAAGAACATCGAGAAATCCGCAAACTCGACGAACGTTGAAGGATCCACCGATTCGACCATGATCCAATCGATCTGCGGGATCGGAGCCGCGGCGGTCAGTCCGCTCCTGCCTTCGAGCCGTATCAAATCGACTGCGGTTTTCCCGTCTTCGGCCTTCTTCAACAACTCTTCGAGCTTCGAGCGGTCTTCGTCGTCGCCGGCGAGATCAAAAACGGTTATCGCATCTTCCTTCGAGTCCGCCTGTGCGTTGTGCTTCATGATTTCGACATCCGAGTGAGCCGTAATTTCGCCGGAGGCGTCGACGAGCATCGAATTGGTCGGGATGTTTTCAACGGTGAGAAAATTTTCGATGAGCTCGGAAATATCGAGTCCGGTACCGGCGAGTCCGATGATTTCATCGTCCGATCGCACAACACAGTTGATCCACACCTTTGTTTGCCGTATAAGCACATTAAAATCGAGGTTAAACGATACTTTTTCCCCCGTGCCGATCGTTGCGAAGTACCATTGATCGGAAGCCGTGTCTCTGGAGAGAGTTGATACGGCAAGCGGTTCGTTCGGCTGCCGGTTGTAGTAGGTCAGCGATTCATCGACTACCACGAAATAGCTCGAATCGAGAAATGCCCTGCGAAAACTCTCGAGCTCGGCGAACGCGAGCTCTTCGAGCGCCGGGTCGTTTTCATTCTGCATCCACCTCTTTATAGTCGGTGAGTCGGCAAGCTTCAGTGCCAGCGTTGCTTCACGCTGCAGATTATCCCCGATACGCGCGCTCCCTGCTTCGACTCGTTCGACCGTATATCGACGTCCGAGACGATGCACGGTTCCGCTTATCTCGAAGTAAAGCAGCACCGAGAAAACCCCTGCCATCGCGATGAAAATGACGAAAACGATGATGAGAAACCGCGTGGTAAGCTTTGGTACTTTCATGAAACGGGTCCGCTGTGTGTTGCGTAATATACGAAACGGCGAGCGCCAGGGAAAGTCGATTTTTCGTCCGGCAATAGTGTCAATGGCGTGAGTATGTTTGCGCCTGAACACCGTATCCGGTATGCTACTTCAATGGCACTCGACAGAAACGATCCTGCCTTTTACAGGCCCGAAAAAATCATAGATATTCACGCCCATCCACGGGGTCCGAGCGGGAGCAGCCTCGATGAAGAGCGGCTCGATGAGCTCGTAGAGTACGCTCAGGCGATGAATGTAATCAAAATGGGATCTCTCGGTGAGGTCCTTTTTCGCCGATACGGCTATTCGGCGGTGGAAATCAGTTGGCTCAACGACCGGAATGCCGACCTCGCCTCGCATCATTCAGATTTCTTTTTTCCGTTTTGCTTTCTCGATCCGACGTTGGGAAAGGAAGTCGTACGCGATGAGGTAAGGCGTTGTTACGAGAAGCACGGATTCCGTGCAATCAAGCTGGAAATAACCTGTAATGTCTCGAACCCTGCAACTGCACCGGTTTTCGAGATCGCCGGTGAATTGGGCATACCTGTCCTCGCGCATTCGGTAAGCACCGATCACGTGGGAGACCGGGAGCATCAGTCGGACCCGGAGGATGTTGCGTTCGTTGCCGAGCGATTCCCGGAAGTTACAATCATCATGGCTCACTTGACCGGAGCCGGTGTGCGAGGTGTTCAGGCAATAGAATCGCATGATAATGTCATGGTCGATACATCGGGCATGCAGCCCGATACGGGTATCGTCGAATATGCGGTCGCCCGTCTCGGCGCTGAGCGGGTAATATTCGGTTCGGATATGTGCGGACGCGATCTACCCGTGCAGATAGCGCAGGTTCTCGCCGCCGATATCGACGATGATGCCAAGGAGAAGGTGTTCTTTCGAAATACGGCCTCCTTGATCGAGCGGGCTTCTGCGAACGAGTCCGCCGTCGGCAGCAAGGAGAAAAAGCGATGATCATCGATGTAAACTGCTCCGTCGGTTCCTGGCCGTTTCGCGATCTCCCGGTTACGACTGCGGGCGCGCTTTCCTCTCATGCACAAGGTGAACGTATCGATTCGGCGCTGGTTTCATCGCTCGATGCGGTGTTTCGTCCCGATCCCGACTTCTGTAACCTCCGATTGGCGGAAGAGCTCGATGTTTTTGACAATCTCATTCCGGTTCCCGTTATCAATCCGCGGATTGCCCGATTCGGTGTGCAGATCGAGGAGTATCTCGCACTCGGACTGCCCGCGATAAAAATTCATCCGAATTACCACGGCTATTCGCTCGATTACGGGAATGTGGATCGGCTCGCATCGATCCTCGCGGAGCGAAATATCCCGCTAATGGTCACGATACGGCTCGAGGATGAACGGTTTCATCCGCCGAATATGGGAGTTCCACCGGTTCCTATGGAAGAAATCCGCGAATTGGCGATTGCTCATCCGTCGTTGGATCTGGTGTGTCTCAATGCGTATGGTCGTGAGATACGACAATTCATGAATGCCGGGGGTACCGATAAAAGCCCGGAGGTACGGAATGAGGAGGCACCGGGGGTGCCGGACAATGTCTATTTCGATATTGCGTTTGTCGAATTTTTCAAAACGATCGATGAAATGCTTACATACGTGTCGAAAGATCGAATCCTATTCGGTTCTCATACACCGTTTTTTGTTACCCGCGCGGCGCTCATGAAGCTCGTGTGGTCCGATTGCGAAGATGAGATAATCGAGGGGATATCCTCGCCAAACGCCGAAAACCTTTTTCGATAGAGCGATCGCCGGCGGCACGGCAACCGTTGCAGGACGGGCGGCGGAATGCGCGGCACATCGCCGAATTCCAATAAAACGAGGAGCAGGAATACATCATGGGAAACTACGACGTCACCGAATCATGGAAAAAATACGACCATTCACTCAACTACCTCGGGTGCGGAAGCAGTACGCTTTCGAAGGCGGGGAGCTTTCCGGGCGAGGAACCACCGCTTATCGTGCGGGGCAAAGGGTGCCGGGTGTGGGATGTCGACGGCAACGAGTATATCGATTTTGCCAACGCCCTCGGGCCGATTACGCTCGGGCATGCCGTTCCGGAAATCAACGCGGCAA
>CAYLZA010000328.1:0-4387 GCA_964387575.1 uncultured Spirochaetales bacterium
TAGTCGTTCGATACCTCATAACGATGTCTGTGTCGCTCATAAATCGAGCTCGTCTTGTACGCTTTGTTGATGATCGATCCCTCGGTAACCAGCGTCTCTCCACGTCCCAATCTCATCGTTCCCCCGTACGCTTTGACATCCACCTGCTCTTCGAGAAGACTCACGACCGCGTGCGTTGCCCCTGGAGAAAACTCGGAGCTATCCGCGTCCTTGATTCCGAGAACATTCCTCGCGTATTCAATAACCATAACCTGTAACCCGAGGCAAATACCGAGACACGGGATATCGTTTTCCCGGGCGTAGCGCGCTGCTACGATCATCCCTTCGATCCCGCGATGCCCGAAACCGCCCGGTATCAACATCGCGTCGATGTTCTCGAGCTGAGCGGTTTCTCCGTGCTCCAGCGGTTCCGAATCGATTTTAACCAGCCGAACTTCCGCCCCGTTTTCCACTCCCGCATGAAAAAGCGCTTCGTGAATCGATTTGTAGGAATCGTGGAGGTGAATATATTTCCCGACTATCCCGATGCTAACCACCTTATCCGCCGATCTGATCGATTCAACCGCGCGACGCCACAGGGTCAAATCGGCCGGGGAATGGGTCATGTTCAGTTTCTCGAGCACTATTGTATCGAGATTCTGCTCATTGAATATGAGCGGTATCTCGTAGGTAATCTCCACGTCATATGCGGAAATCACCGCATTATGCTCGACATTGGTAAACAACGCGATTTTTCGTCTCACATCTTCGTCGAGCTTGATCGGTGTTCTGCACAGCAGGATATCCGGTTGAATGCCGATTTCCCTGAGCTCTTTGACCGAGTGTTGCGTCGGTTTTGTCTTGAGCTCACCGCTAACCACTTCCGGAATCAGCGTCAAATGGATGAAGAGCACATTCTGTTTCCCGAGATCATGGATAAACTGCCGTGCCGCTTCGAGAAACGGAATAGACTCGATATCACCAACGGTTCCGCCGATCTCTATTATGGTGACGTCGACCCCCTCCGCCTCGCCGATCGCGTATATTCGACGTTTGATTTCGTCGGTGATATGCGGAATTACCTGAACGGTTCGGCCGAGATATCGTCCCTCCCGTTCCTTCTTGATGACTTCCTGGTAGATTTGGCCGGTGGTAATCGAGTTTTCGCGGCTCAGGGGAGCTCCGGTAAATCGCGCATAATTACCGAGATCCAGGTCGGTCTCAGCCCCGTCGTCGGTGACATACACTTCACCGTGTTGATAGGGGCTCATCGTTCCTGCGTCTACATTTATATACGGATCGATTTTTATCAATCGGATGCCGATTCCGCGGCTTTCGAGCAGGTTGCCGATCGAAGCGGATGCAACACCTTTACCGAGGCTCGAGCACACGCCCCCCGTTACGAAAATATACTTCTTCATAACGTGTCAGGATTATTATTGATTTACCAGGTGCGAGTCAATCGGTAGCACAGCGCGCCTTCGCGGATGCCGTTTCTTACGATACCGCCTGATCACACTGGTGTGCTCAGGCGGATAGCCGGAGCGGGCAACCTATCGTTGAAATCCCCCTCAATCGTCACATGAGTTGTATTCCGGGCTTGTGCGATTCCAGGTAGAGTACCTGGGACTCGGAAAATTGAGTGTGATGCTCGGAACAACTAAGACCGTCCTTTTGATCGATCAGTGTCTTATTCACGAGGATTCGTCCGCCGAGACGCAGGGCCAATGCAATACCGTCGCTCGGGCGGACCTCCATCGTATGTGTGGACAGTCTGGTTTTATAGGTAATCCGTGCGAGATATTTATCTTCGAGGCGCCCGTATATCTCCATCGAAATAAGTTGAAACCGGTGACGACGAAACATCTCGGAAAAAAGATCATGGGTTAACGGCCGAGGAGGATGGACGCCTTCTATTTCGATGATTATTGCGCTTGCCTCGAACGGCCCGATAAAAAGCGGGAATATATAATTACGTCCCTTGTCTTCGAGTATTACGGCGGGTAGCTGAGATTCCTCATCGAGCGCAATACCCTTTACGTTGAAATCAAGCATCTTATCATCCATACTTATCGAAAAATATAGCACACCTTGGTTAAAATACGTTGTTGGAGTAAAAAATCCTCTCGATTGCTATGAGCACACTACGAAAAAGCGGTGAATCCGTAGTAAAAACGTCGAGTCTTACTCGTTTTTTTCGGAATACCGGGCACTTCCGGACCCTCGAGTACATTGTACTCCCGGAATTGCAAAGACGCATCGGATGTGATCCCGATCGGAAGATACGATTACTGAGCGCGGGATGTTCCTCGGGCGAGGAACCGTATTCGCTTGCGATACTTCTCAAGGAAATACTTCCTGAAAGCCGTGGATTCGAGATCGTCGCCGTCGATATCGACTCCGACCGTCTGACTGAAGCGGCCGCCGGGTTTTACCGGGCGGAGAGGCTGCATGGATTACGTCCTCGTCACATCCCGCGCTACTTTGAAAGACACAATGGGGGCTTTGTCGTATCACCGGTCATCAAACAATCCGTCCAATTTGTGTGTCACGACCTCGTTTCCGGAATCATCGACACCGGAATCGACATCGGTTTTTGTCGAAACGTTATGATGTATCTCCAACCGCCCGAGCGCGAAGCGGTTCTCGATATGCTTGCCGCTTCGATGACCCCGCACTCCCCTCTTTTTGTAGGCGGGTCGGAAAACCTGATCGGAACGGGGTCAAAATTCGAGATCGTAACGAGTGTTTGGGGTTCGTATTATCGCAAAACCGGACGATCGACCGAGGAGACGACGGGCATCTGAACCGAGCCGGGTCGTTTTCCTCGAAAGTAGCTGACTGCGAAGCCTGCACACAGACCGGCGATCCCGACCAGCGTCTTAACGGCTTCTCCGATCTCAGGAGCCAGCGCGGAGATCATCGCAAATGCGGCGATAAACAGTATGAGCGGGAGTATCAGGACGTAAAAAGTCGCTGCGATCGTCTTTCCCGGCGATAACTCTATTTCTACGGTGTCTCCCGGTTCGAGCGCGAAGTCGTTTGGATTGAGCGCCTCGAATTCGGTTTCCTCTCCCGCACACAACGTGCTGGAGCAGCTTTTGCATCCGCCGCTACGCTTACATCCGACGACCACGATTCCATCTCGTATTTCGCGAACCGTACCTGTATCAATCATTATCGTCTCCATCGCACGGAATCCGAATCCGTTCGATCGAATTCGTTCGTCCGTCTTCCTCAATATCCAATACAACGCCCTGGAGCTCAAGACCTGCCCATATATCTGCCGACCGTTCGGGTATCTGCGTAAGAAATTTCCGTATCTCGATTTCAGGATCGAGCCCCGCTATCGAATCATTGCTCCCGGTCCGTCCCGCGTCGGTTATGGTTGCGGTGCCTCCGTCCCATACTGTTTCGTCGGAGGTCTGAATCTTGGTGTGTGTTCCGATCACCGCTGAAACGGTGCCGTCGGCAAGATGGAACATCGCCTGTTTTTCGGCGGTTGTCGTAGCATGAAAATCGACGATAACGATCTGCGTCTGCTGTTTAACGCGTTTGACGAGCTCCGGTAGAAAGGTGAACGGATTACTCGGATGAACTCTGTCAAAACCCGATTGACCGAGCAGGGAAATGACGGCGATCGGCATCGTACGGTCGCCTCGTGTCGTTGAAAACACTCCGTATCCTCTTCCCGGGTTCCCGGCCGGATAATTCGCCGGGCGCAAAATATACGGGCTTTTCGAGATGTGATCGACCATATCACGCTTGTAGTAGATGCGCTCCCCGCCGGTAATTACATCGATTCCGAGCTTGTGGAGATATATCGAATGCTTCTTGCCGATTCCGAAACCGCCCGTCGCCCCCTCTCCGTCGGCGACGGTAAAATCGATATCGTAT
The DNA here is from genome assembly GCA_964387575.1 of uncultured Spirochaetales bacterium. Lineage (GTDB taxonomy): Bacteria > Spirochaetota > Spirochaetia > ARS1246 > ARS1246 > CAYLZA01. Next base: position 3,877 of record CAYLZA010000328.1, read on the forward strand.
TGCTCCCGAATAACGGGAAGAGCTTTTTTGACGCAAAACACGCCTACTTTGCCGACGATCTCGCCGACGAACAATACACGTATGCTCACGAGGATTGCTCCGGCATCATGCTACGCATTACAGCACCTTAACAGCACGTCGCCCGCAATAGCAACTCGTCGGGGTGTCTTTTACGCGATGCGATTTCAACGTTGCATTTAGTGCCCGGCCACTCAGGAGTGGTCGGGCAATTACCGGCCGGCGCCGGAACCCGCGGCTCATAAAACCGACGTTTTCCTGAGATATGCGTCATTGTGACCCGGTAGTGCCGGCAGTAAAGCAATGATTGTAAAATCGGGGAATACGATGTGTTCGTAAAGCTATATAATATAAGTCTTTATAACTTATCAACGAATTTGGCACGATTCATGCGGTATTAATTACAGGTGCCGAACGGACCTGCAGGTCGCCTCGCATGAGGGGCCGAGCCCGACACACACGAATGGAGGTGTTGTGATGAAAGACCGGATGT
>CAYLZA010000329.1:0-4369 GCA_964387575.1 uncultured Spirochaetales bacterium
ATAACCACATGTGGAACAGCTGACTCCCGTTGCGCAGCCCGTGATAACCGTCTACGATTGCGACTATGAGTCGGGAGATCGAAAAATCATCGTTCGAGTGGACAAATAGGCTCGAGACCGGTGATAGATCGAGGTTTTTCGCATCTCCTGCGATGCTACATATCGGTTTTAGAGGTACCTATGAGTGACAATTTCGAATTTCTTGGATTTACAAAACGATCGCCGAAACCGAGGAAAAGCGGTCTGACGATGATGATCGATTGGGGGCTCGGCGTTCAGCGGCAGAAAGATATTCTCGATCTGTGCGCCGAGTATCTCGATTCGGCGAAGTTCGCCGTCGGAACCGCAGGTTTGATGAAAAGCGATAAGGCGAAAGAGAAGATCCGCATATACGCCGATCATCAGGTCTCCTCGTTTATCGGCGGTCAATTTCTCGAGTACGGGATCCATCACAAAGGCCTGCAGGTTGCCGATACTTACTTCGAGCAGGTAAAGGGGCTCGGGTTCGAGCTGGTTGAAGTTTCGGACAATACGCTCGAGATCGATCCCAAAGACAAGTACGGACTTATCCGAAAAGCGATTCAAACCTACGGGCTGAGCGTGTACGGGGAAGTCGGCTCGAAACGCGAAAGCAGCTCGCTCGATGCGCTCGTCGACGGCATACAGGGTTGTCTCGACGCCGGCGCGACGAAGGTGTTCGTGGAAGCGGCGGAGCTCGTCGATCAGCAGACAGGCGAATTGCTTCTCGACAGAGTAAATGGGATTACCGACCGGGTGAATCTCAATTCGCTGATGTTCGAGCTCCCGGGAATCTGGATTCGAGGCGTAAAGGAATCCGATGTTCACCAGCTCGCGGTACATCTGGTAAAAAGCTTCGGCGCCGATGTGAATATCGCAAATGTGATGCCCGACTGGGTGCTGGAGCTCGAGACGCTTCGAACCGGTATCGGTGTAAGCGGTGTGTAATCGACTTGGGAATATCGATGTGACGTTTACGACCGGAACCGCGTCGGACCTTTCTCTTTCATCAACGCCGGACGGAGCCGTTCTTGCCGTATGGTCGGAGTTGCCGAATGACCTCGACGAACCGGCACTATCATCGACCCCGGTATCGGGCATTCCGCCCGGCCACGCACCACACCCACAGCAAATCCGCGCGGCGATTGTCGGATCGTCGACCGAATCGATTCCAGTCGGCGGCGCCGGCGCATGGACCGCAAGAGCTTCAGTATGCGCGATACCGCCGCGATCGTTTTTCATCGTATGGGAAGAATATGAGCCCGAAGGTTGTACGATCCGCGGAGCCTGGATCCGCATGGCTCGTATTGACGCCGATCTCTCTATCGAGCAGTTCACGGTGTTTCCTTCCGACGAATCGCGACGAAGCCCACATAAGCGATACCTGAATCCGACCTGTATCTATACGGAGGGAAGCGTCCTCATAGCCGCCGTGGAGATCACCGACGTCATCTCGGAAACCGGCGTGCGGGATCAGAGCAATCGAATCGTGTCTGCGATGATCGATATCAGCGAAGATGTCGAATCGGCACGACCGACGAAGCAAAACATCATCTACGTCGGATCACCGGCGCTGTTGAACCACGGACTCCTCGCCGATGTCGTCGACCCGACCGGCGTCTGGGGATATCTCGGGCCGAGACGAAGACCAATGCTGCTACCCGGCGGGACGCTTGTGTGGGAGCGAAAGCTCGTTCACGACGGATTTACCCCGGACGTCGAAGCAACCGGTGTCCTCTGCTGCAGCGTTTTTGATTTCGACAAACTGCAGTGGGGAGAAGAGCTGGTTCTGCACAGGGGAAGCTACTCGTATGAGATAGCATCGGTGCGCGACGGTTACCGGTTATTGCACCGCCCGGTCGATCCCGAAAAAACACACGGTCTTGTTCTCGAAAAACAGAGCGAAGCTCCCGAAAGCGCAATCGAGCTGCTTTCTCCTGAGAACGGGTACCGGAAAATCGAGGTGGGAAAGCGCGATTCGTCAAACCCGCGCCAAACGACCGAAAACAGCGATTCCACGAAAACGCCCCGCCGGACGAGGAACGGGTATGCGGATTCTGCGGGCCGATACCAGCTGTACTGGGGCGATCCCCATGTACACTCGGTCTACTCGAAAGATCCCGAAGGCGAAGTCGATGAGCTTCTCTACTACGCAAAAGAGGTAGCGGGTCTCGATTTCGTCGCTATTACCGACAACGATGAGCATTATTCGAGCTGGCTCAGAACATGGGAGAGAAATCGGGGATTCGCCGTCGAACGTGCATGGCACCATGAAGGATCGTTTGTCGTACTCGACGGATTCGAGCTCACGTACAATCTGCCCGGTAAATCGCCGGTGAAAAATCACCGGACCGTGCTCCTGCCCTCGCCGTCGGGAGAATTGGTTCGCTGGAGCGACGACGATTCCGACCGTCCTGGCGCCGTCGAACGACTCGTCGAGTTTGGCGAGACAACCGGCGCGCTATCGATTGCACATCATCAAACATGGCGGATCTCCGACTCGGAATCGCTGACCGGGACCGAGGCGTGCTCGGGATGGGATGCGTATTTCCACGATGCGGAGCACATCACCTCCTTGTGGGATTCCGGCAGAACGGTGTGTCTCATCGGCGGATCAGACAATCACAGACGGAATCCCGGACACGGCGGAGCACTGACTGGGGTGTGGAGTAAAGGGCTCGAATATTCGGCAATCATCGAGGGACTGGCAAGCGGAAGGACGATTGCAACGCAGGGACGAAGACCGATAATCGATTTTACGCTCGTCGATGAGGAGGGGACAAAGCTCTTCATCGGCGATAAGGGACGCCTCGGGAAAAAGATACGGATCAATCTTCGAGTAGATGTGGAACCCGAAAGCGGCGATACGATCGAGCTGGTAGAGCTGATGCATCGGCGACGAACCGTCATGAACTGGAGCCGGGAGGACACTGAGGCGGACGGCAAAAAGCTCGATGTCTCGTGCGAGCTCACCGGAGCGGATTCGATGAAAGATCAGTCGGGGCTTTATCTGAGACCGCCGAAATACCTCTATGTTCGGCTTCGGATGAACGGAAAAGATATTCGCTTTCCGTCGAATGTGGCAAACGCGCGTGGTCCGTGGGCGTGGACCACGCCGATCTGGTGGGAATAATCGGAAATGGAGCGTCGTAGACGATGAGGCTCGAGGGAATGAAGGCGCTGGTTACGGGAGCGGGCCGCGGTATCGGCAAAGGCATCGCGCTCGCGTTGGCCCGGGAGGGGACGGATATTGTCCTTCACTACAACCAAAGCGCCCGGACCGCCGAAGAGCTTGCGCACGAAATCGAATCCCTGGGCCGACGAGCGATACCGGTGAAAGCCAATATGGGAAATATCTCGGAGGTTCGTCGATTGATCGCGAAAGCCACCGAAGAGCTCGGTGGTCTCGATATCCTGGTAAATAATGCCGCAATCACGGCCAACCACGATTTCTTCGACATCTCAACGGAGAAGAGTCGGATTTCCCGAGGACGTTGCCGGCGCGGTCGTGTTTCTCGCATCGGGAGAAAGCGAATTTATCACCGGACAGGTGCTGGCTGTGGACGGAGGTCAGTTGTCGCTTCTAGCTGTCAAACGCAATCCTAAAAACGACGATTTTTTCGATTAGGTTGGTTCGAGCCGCGGGAGACGGAGACCCGGCCGAAACATGTGCAGTAACGGCAGGTCCGGCAGGCGGTATCGGCGTCAGAGTTTCTGAGACATCCGACGGTACATATCGACGTCAACGAGATTCTCCGGTTCGTGCCCTTCGGTAATACGCTTGATATCATCGATGATTACCGCCGCCATTCGTCGTCGGCACGCAATCGTCTTGCCTCCCATATGTGGTACCGTTATGACATTTGGGAGCTCACGCAGTCGGCTTTCGGTATCGAGCGGTTCGTTTTCGTATACGTCGAGTGCCGCAAAGAGGCGACCTTTTTCCAATTCCTCGATCATCGCTTTCTCGTCGATCAACGCGCCACGTCCTGTATTTACGATAATCGCGTCGTCCTTCATCGAGGTAAGTCGTTTCCGGTCGATGATATGACGAGTTTGCGGGGTCAGTGTGTTGAGCGGAACGACGGCATCGGAGGTTTGAATCAACTCATCGAGCCCGCAAAGCCTGAAGCCCTCCTGTTCCGCGGTCTCCGCCGGGCAGTGCGATGAATACAGGAGTATTTCATTTTCAAAAGGAGCGAGAAGCTTGATGAGCTCTTTCGATATCGTTCCGTAACCGAGTATGCCGATCGTCTTACCGAACAGCTCGCGTTCGCAGGTCTCTGCGAGAATCCACCGGATTTTTCCGTGTCGCATCCGCTCTACGTAGGTGCAGATGTTGCGAAAGGCC
>CAYLZA010000330.1:0-4365 GCA_964387575.1 uncultured Spirochaetales bacterium
GACCTACGCTTCACAACAAGCTACGAGTACGTCCGAAATCGTTTCCACAATGGAGGAAGTAAATACGCTTTCGAACGAGATCGGTTCTCAGGCAAGGCAAGTGGAAGAATCGGCAAATCGAATGAAACGGGATATCGACGCCGGCTTTGCCGCGACAAAACAGTCTATAGATACCATGGAAGCCGTGCGAAATTCTAATTCAGTTACAATTTCAGAAGTTGAAAGCTTGAATGAGCATATTCAAAACATCTGGGAAATCGTCAACATCATTAATGGAATTGCCGGGAAAATACGGATCATCGCATTCAATGCAGCTATTGAGGCTGCCTCTGCTGGAAAAGCAGGAAAAAGTTTCGAAGTAGTCGCGGCCGAAATCCGAAACCTTGCAGATAATACAGTGTCCTCCACCGGAAAAATACACGATCGAATCGGCCAGGTGCAGGCTGCCGCAGAGGCGCTTATCAAGTCATCGCAAGCCGACACCGAACATATATCAGAAGCGTGGACTTTATCACAGAAACAGGTATCGATATTCGACAACCTTCGCGAGCTCTCTGATTCCTCATCGGAGGCCGCTGAAACGATGAGTGAACGTGCTACACGCCAGATAGATTCATTCGAGCAGGTCCTCACAAAACTGAAACGTATATCCAGCGGAATCAACCAGTTCTCGCAATCCGTCGATGAAACCAATCGGACGGCGGATGCGCTCAATGAAACCGTTGCTACACTCAACGCGATCGTAGAAGACTCGGCCGGTTTCGATTCGGGCTCAAAACCCGCGTAGCAGACCCCTCATCACCGCGACTACTCCTGTTCTTCGAACCGAAAACACGTGAAGCTCTCATGCCTCACGATTTTACAGCAGCGTAAAATTGCGCGCAACGCAGGAGATATTTGTTGAAATTATACTCAAGACCTTTCATGATGTATAAGTAGATATGGAGGTGAGAAAATGACAAAAAGTACATCATTGTTTTACCGTACAACGCTTCTTCTCGTCTTATTATGTATAACGGTGGTTGCGAATACGCAACCGGCAAACAGGGCGCTCGTCGTAGCTGAACGCGCGCCGATGAGGGTGTCTGCCGCGAACGAAGCCGACATCGTCACCACACTCGAGCGGGGTGATCTCGTCGAAATATTGGAAGAAGACCGCGCCGCCTGGTGCCGAGTGCGGTGGGCTGAGAGCGAAGGCAGCTACTACTGTATCACCGAAAGTGACGGCGGCGTAGGAACGCTGCACATCTATGATTCGAGGACGGGAGAGCCGTTACACAGTGACGAATACGGCGGTGCCGGTCCGCGGTGAGAAGATAATCGTCTCTACTACGGATCGCTTGTTTCGGTAGATTATGAGCACCAAGATTTTAAAACGGCATCGGCCGTTTTCGACGACGGAGTCTTCGAAATAATCGAGGTGACAAAGGCCGACGAAGAATACCCTATGCATACACCTGATCCGTTACCACCGGGCGATATGGATATGTATCTCGTAACCAGCGGCAGACGTATGAGCGGAAGGGAGGTAGTCCGATTGCAGAAAGCGTTGATTTTCGATGGTGTGTGTTCTGCCGCTCTTTGCCGTCGAAATCCACCGATGAAATCGACAGTGTACGAGCTCCCAGGTATGGATAGGTATGCGAGGGCGGTAGCCGCAGAGCTCGGAACCGATCGCTATTGCAAATACATCGCTCAAGATTTCATGGAATCAAAGTATAGAAGAGGAGTACGATCTGGGGTTTGTCGGAAATCTGCTCCACCATTTCGATGAAGATGCTGCGCTGGGATTCATCCGAAAGATCCACAGCGTGCTCAAACCGGACACCCGAATCGCGATTAGGGATGTGGAACACACCGGGACGCCCGACGATCGGACGTCGTCACTGTTCTCACTGTTTTTCTACATCACCTCCGGCGCGAAGTGTTATGCGTCCGACGATATCTCAAATCCGCAACCGATGCATCCGTTTGTCGTACAGCACCTCTTCCCGCTCAAAGTCGAGCCTGATTTTCCAGGCTTGCATGGTCTTTACTCCGATTATGAGTGGCTCGGACAACTCGTCGAAAACGATCAGCTCGTCGGTAAAACGACGTGGTGTATCTTCGAAGAAAAAATCAACACGAATCGCGTATCGCGCCACGATGATCCCGTCCTTTTCGGCGGTCTCGAACTCCATCGGTTTCGAGAGCGGCACTAAGTACTCGAGATATTCAGCGATAGACCGACTGATACATGAGTAACTCGCGCCGCTGTCGAACAGGGCGGTTACTTTTCGCTTACCCCGGGAACCCGCGAGAAACACGGGTCTGTGTATTAACGACATAATCACTTCTCCTTGCGTATTTATACAAGGGAGATGATAATGCTGCTTCATACGAGAAAGATTCGTTCATTCACAGGCAAACATCAATGCAAGCCGGCGGATTCACACGTACTCATGAACATGGTAGAAAAACGCAGGTGCCGGATTTAGATTTGGAATCCGATTCGCCATATCGGTACTTACAGGGAAGGATGATGCCCCGATACCCGGCTGTTTTTTTTGATCGCGATGGAACACTCATCGAGGATGTCGGTTTTCTCAAGGACGTCTCCGGAATCCGTCTGTTTCCCGACACGTTGGAAGCGCTTCACAAGCTTCGGAAACACTTCCTGTTCTTCGTAGTTACCAACCAGTCCGGAGTTTCGGACGGACAAATCCGTATGGAAGATGTTGAGCAAGTAAACGGCGCTCTCGACGGAATCTTCCAGGATAACGGGATTCAATTTCAGGAATGGTACGTGTGTCCGCATAACAAGATCGACGGTTGTAATTGCCGGAAACCAAATCCGCGTTTTCTGGTAGAGGCGGCCGAAATGTATGGAGTCGATTTGAAGAAGTCCTATATAATCGGTGATCACCCGCACGATGCGTATACAGGGAAATCGCTCGGTGTTGCCGGGCTGTATCTGCTTACCGGGCACGGCCGCAAACACCTGGCGGAGCTCGCCGACGATGTGCCGGTTTTCGAGTGTCTGCGAGATGCCGCGGACTGGATCGATCAACACGCACGAGTTTCGGGAAGGTCTGAACCGCGCTCGCTCGGATCGATCTGAAAAAGGATAGGTATGATCGTCGTATATATCCTTTTCGTTATAGGATTCCCTGCACTAATCGGCGGTGCCTATCTGCTGGTTCGGGGCGCCGGTTCGATCGCTCTCAAACTGGGGATGTCGGAGCTTTCGGTGGGCCTCACCATCGTAGCCATCGGTACATCCGCGCCGGAGCTGATGGTCGCGCTGGTTTCCGCGGTCAAAGGAGCCCCGGATCTGGCCGTGTCCAATGTCGTCGGATCCAATACAGCCAACATACTCCTCATTCTCGGACTGACGGCTGTAATTCGCCCGCTAAAGATGCACAAGAGCCTGCGTCGGAGGGAAATCCCGTTCGTGCTGCTTTCCACGCTCGTACTTGCAGCGCTGGCAAACGACCGTCTACTGAGTGGGCATATCGCATCGGTATTGTCCCGTGGCGACGGACTGGCACTGCTCGGGTTCTTTGCCGTGTACATGTATTACGTTTTCTCAGTGGCCCGTAAAAAGGATGAAAATGTGGTTGAGAGCGTGAAAACCGCATCCGTACCACTATCGGTGCTCATGATACTCGGGGGAGCAGGAGGCCTCGCAGCAGGCGGTCAGTGGATAGTCGACGGCGCACGCGCGATTGCAGCGAGCGCCGGCATGAGCGAGGCGATGATCGGACTCACGATCGTGTCGGTCGGGACGTCGTTGCCCGAGCTCGCCACAACCGCGGTAGCGGCCGGCAAGGGCAATGCAGACCTGGCGATAGGCAACGTGGTCGGCTCCAACGTTTTGAATGTCCTCTGGATCCTCGGACTCACGGCGGGAATAGCGCCTGTTGGTTTCAATGTCGTTTTGAATACCGACATCTGGATACTGTGTGGAATAACGTTACTCTTCTTTCTGTTCACTTACACCTGGGAAAAACACAAAATCGACCGCGCCGAGGGCGCAATTCTGCTCGTCTTATATGGTTCATACATAACCTTCATCGTGCTTCGTGGGTGAAGCTCCGAGATCGCCGGTCTGAATCATCGTATACTCACCGCGGTACATCTCAGATTGTGCCCCCAATTTAATTTACAACATTAGTTGTATTTTTCTCGTTCCCGCCTGAGAGCTATTACAGACTACCAGGCGGTTATTCAATACAAAACAAAGATTTACATGAAGACTCGGATTGGCACAATAAATGCTAGGGTGTGCGTAGAATTTTAGCTATATCGGAGTGAATCATGAACATAGGTACCAAGCTCGTAGTAACTACGGGAATAGTGATTGTTGTTGCCATCGCGGCAATC
>CAYLZA010000331.1:0-4360 GCA_964387575.1 uncultured Spirochaetales bacterium
CGTCGATTCGATCATGGGATTTTTCAAAACGAATATCGGTTCGAATAGATTGAGCACATTCGTAAACGATAGTACAAATAATACGATAATGACCTGCTTGATCGCTGGTATCGTTATTTTGATTGTTTGCTGCCAACGATTTGCCCCGTCGATGACCGCAGATTCATATAGCTCAGGGTTTACTCCAGCGAGCGCAGCGAGATAAATGATGGCGGCGTATCCGACTTCCTTCCAAATCCTGATTCCCGTAAATAGCCAGGGGAAAAGAGCTGGTTTTGCCATAAAGAAAATCGGTTTTCCCCCGAGAGCTTTGATTATTTCGTTGATATAGCCGCGCGTCGGGGAGAGGAGGGTAATCCAGATACCGGCGATCACAACCCATGTGAGAAAATGCGGTAGTACGCTGATTGTCTGAATCGTCTTTTTGAATCCTGATACGCGAAGCTCGTTGAGAAACAGTGCAAGAATTATCGGTGCCGGAAATACGAACAGATATCTCAGAAGCACGATAACCCACGTGTTTCGAAATGCCTTCCAGAAATAGAGAAGATTAAACAGAAATTTGAAATTGTCTACTCCAACCCAACCCTTGAAACCACTCGGTCTGTAGTCTGCAAAGGCCATGAGAATGCCGACCATCGGGAGGTAGTGAAACACTATGTAGTAGATGAGCGGTGCCACGAACATGAGGTAGAGGACGATATTCGTAGTGGTTAAAATCTTCTTTTTTGATTCGCCTACCATATAGTCTTCCCGGTTTTCGCTTGTTTTGCAGTAACCGCAGTTCGGCACGTAGTACAAATGCAGGTCGCCTTGTTGATAAAAAACTGCAGGCAGAGCGCGCTCTACCTGCAGTTTTATTACTTTACATACACTTTTTTGTGTATCAGTACGTCGACCATGCCGGAGCCGTAAGTCCTGCGGCTTCGTTACATTCGTCAAGCGCCTGCTGAGCGCCGAGAGCCTTTGCCTGACGCCGGTAAAGTGCGAGCCCTTCTTTTGCGGTCATCTCTCCGGTAATAACCTTTACGCGAACTTCGTTATACACCTTGCGGATATCGCTGATGATTGCATTGTAGGTTTCTGAAATAAACGCATCGAGGTTGCCGGGGCAGTAATACGCTCTTCCCTCTTCGCGTGCTTTTTCGATCTCGCCGAAGTAGAAATCACGCAACTCCTCGGTTTCCGCTATCGCCTCGGGCGTTGCACCACCATACGCAAGATGCTTTTCGCGCGGCCATAGCGGATGTTGATATGAAGTAAGCCCGGGATTCGGATACAAGTCATTGGTATTCGGATCCTTCTGTCTGAGCACGCGACCTTCGTCGTCTACCGTGTATGTCTTTCCTTCGAGACCCCACTGACCCCACAGATTTGCATCTTCGTTTCCGAAGAAGGTATCGACATAGGCGTTTATCATTTCCTTTGGTTTTTCGGTATTCGAAAGCAGCATCCAGGCGGGACCACCACCGACGATATGAAGGAGATTTTCCTTTCTGTTACCTTCTAAGCCGAGGATAAATGCCGGCTCTACATCGGGATCGTTCTTGGAGGTGTTGTTGACGTAATCAGTCATACCCCACCAGAAACCGTAGAACACACTTCCGTACTTTCCACTCCACATCTTCTCGCGCATCGTACTCGATTTGTTGGTAAAAATTTCCGGATCGAGCCAGCCGTTCTGATAGAGATCGGCGATATAGTTGAGCGCTTCCTCCGCCTCGGGCTTCAACCAGTTGTCTACGTAGGCATTTGGATTGGGATCCCAGACAATCGGATCACCGCCCCAGTTGTTCAACCGACAGTCGAAGCTGTGGAAAATATCCTGCATGTTCCAGAAACCTGATGCCGTCATTCCCCATGTATCGTCTTTGCCGTTACCGTCGGGATCGTCTTCGGTAAAGGCTCGTGCCATCTCTCTGAGCTCTTCCATATTCGTAGGCACGTCCATCCCGAGATTATCGAGCCAATCCTTGCGGACGATTCGTGCATACGGATCACCCGGACCCATGCCGGCAGCGATCGCCCAAGTTTCGCCGTAGTACTTGCTCAGGTTTTTGTAATCGGACGGCATGCTGTTCCACAGAGCATTGTCCGCGAGAAAATCGTCGAGCGCGAGGATCGTTCCGTCTTCCCTGGCGTTGAGAATGTCTGCAGGAAAGAACGGCATGACCATCCCCGAGAGCTGACCGGCGGCGATCATCAAGTTGATCTTGTCGTTGTATTCATTTCTCGGAAACGTGTTGACCTTGAGGCGAACGCCGAATTGTTCTCCGAATTTCGTCTGAAATTCCTCTTTCAGATCGAGATAATCCGATGCGTCGGCAAAGTAGAAAACCTTAGTCAATTCGATATAAGGTTCTTCGGCGTCGGCCGCACCCTCCTGAGCTCCCGCCGCAACGATAAAAGAGATCGGCAGCAGCGCTACTGCCAGCAGCAGTAAGAGTTTCTTCATAAATTCCTCCTGTATATGAGAATTCTTAAATGAGATTATAAAGGGTTAGCTGCGGTAAACAAGATGGAAATATTCTACTTTTTACATGGATTTCTTAACTATTTATAACGCAAAAAACGTCTGCGGAAGCGGGCGGTCGGCGTGCGCGTTTCACCGGGACTTCCGTATCCAGCTTTTCCCCGATTCAGGAGGATCCCCGAAATCAGGAACGTCGAGAAGCGTCCCTTCCTGCAACGCCGATTCGTGAGCAATAAGTCCCGGCACGAGATAACGGGCGGCTTCCCAGACGTTGTTCGGAGGAAGTGTCCGTTCGACGCAGGAGATTACGAAATCGTCTATAAGAAATTGATGCGAGCCGTTGTGACCATTGGGCATACCGATGTACGCTGCCGGAAGTCTTCCCACATCGTGAACCGCCGAAACGCCGAGATGGGTACCGTCATCGGAGGTGACGACCGCCATATCGTCGCCGCTCGACGCGTCTTCGCGATCGCCGGCTCGGCTTCCGGGAGCCGAGCCGGCGGCATCCCCCACATCAGCAGCTTCGACCGCAACCCCGCTACAGTCGAGAACCTCGTCGAGTCTGATGCTTTTTTCCCGTTCTTTTTCCGCCCATACCCGTGTTTTTCCGACACCATCGGGAAAACCCGACTGCTCCTCGAAACTCGCCCGTGTTCCGTACATGCTCAGACCGCAGGTGCCGGGATGTCCGATCCGTCGGAACTCGTTGATTCGAGCAATGCTTCGGTCGGACATCCTGAAACGTGCAGACTCATTGCTGAATCGGTTGTGCCAGATGTTCCGGTCGGCGCGGAACAGGCCGTCAGGATGATCGTCAATCCACCCGAGGGCACTGACGCTGTTCGCGCGCGCCCCGGTAACACTGACGATCATACTCACCGAGTGCGTCGGATAGTACATCGGAGGTGATCCGGCGTATTTCTTCCAATCGGCGCCGCCCCGCCATTTATAGACATCGTAGAGGCCGTGATCGAAATCATGATAATACTCGCCTTCGGCGTATACGACTCTTCCGAAATCACCATCTCGAAACCGCTTGCGGCAGTAGATCGCATTCGGATAGTAGTAGCTCGTCTCGCCGATCATATAGATCCGACCGCTTTCGTTTACTGCATCGACGAGATCACGGATCTCTTCCATAGTAATAGCCGAAGGTACGGCCGAATAGACGTCCTTTCCAGCTCGAAGTGCCTGAACCGCCTGCGGCCCGTGCAACCAGTTTTGTGTAAAAATAGCGATGCAATCCACATCGGTTTCGCATAGATCGTCGAGCGAGCGGTAGGTCATTTCTATCGAGAACTCTTTTGCCCGACTCGCAAGCTTCTCCTCGTCGAGATCACAAAGCACGACTTCCCGGACCGACGGATGTGCCTTGAAAAGCGGAATGAAGTGTCGCGAAAACGAGCCGACCCCGCATACCCCGACTCGCAGTCCCGTTTGTTTTGCTTGCATGACGCTCCTCTCCACCGGGTAATTAACGCCCGATTGTATGAATGCGTCTGCGCCGTGTCAATTTCCGTCGGAGGTCTTATCGACGTAGATTCGGAAGAGCTAAGAGTCGGCACCGGCCTCCCGGTATCGTGTGTGTTGTGTGAAGTGCGAATCCGCGGCGAGCGCGTCGGTTACTTCGACGGCTTGAGCTTTCCCTGCCCCCAGCGGGTATACCGATTGTTGAACGCGTCGGTAGATCCGTACGCCCAGACCACGGTGTTTCCCCCGTTTTCTCCAATGCTGCTGTCGTGATTGTCGCCGGTTTCGAGCGGCCTCGAAAACTCGAGGGTTGTGGCCGATTCGGTCTGGCTCCCGGCGTACTCACTGATGTCGTCGGACCCGCCTCGTGAGGTGTCTGAAGAAAAGGGGCCATATGCGCCGATCGACCGGGCG
>CAYLZA010000332.1:0-1201 GCA_964387575.1 uncultured Spirochaetales bacterium
ACGGGCTCCAGATTGTACGTTGCCATAAGCGACTCCTTTTTTATCGTAGTTATTTCGATACGGCTTCGATGTGCGGATTGTCTCCGTATACGATCCGCACCCGATCGCCGTCGTTGGTGATCGACATTCTCGCGGCCTCCACGACGAGCTCGTTGATATAGCTGTTCGCCGGTGTGGCGATGATTCCCTTTTCATCCACGCTTTTGATCGTTTTTTGCCGTGTCGCAAGCGATTCACTCTCGGACATCCCGTCGACCGACTCCTGCATCCGTGAAATCGTGTTGATCGTGGCGGCTATCGACTCGAAACCGTATCCGACCGGTTTGAATCCTTCTCCTTCCCACGGGACGAGCCGGTAGAAATCGGGATTTACGAAATTAAAGTGTGATCCGGCAACGCCGATTCCGTCGAGATAGCTGTGGGATACGCCGCGGAACTGATCGTTATGTTTGATCATCCCCGATCTACCCTCTCCTTCGCAGAACATCGTCAGACACTGCTCGTTGCTCCCGGCGCCCTGATCGGGATATCCGAGCCCGTCGATAACCGAGAGAACCGCGCCGTTCTCGTAAACGACCCTGCCGTTTGCCCACATATACCCTTCGTTACCGTTCGGGAACGTGTTTTTGACCCCCCGCACCGAAAGCTCGATCGGACGAAGTCCGGTGATAAAGTAGACGAGATCGACGTAGTGGCATCCGACGTATACAAACGGATCGGTCTTATCGGTGGTAAACCAGTTCTGGAAATTGGAAGAGCGATAGAAGTACGGCTCGATCATCTTCGCCTCTCCCATGACGAGCTCGCCGAAATGCCCAAGCCCATATCGTCTTCGGGCGATGAGCGAACGCCGGTCGAATCTCTTGTGATACTCGACTCCGACGAACAGCCCCTTCTCGTATGCAAGATCCTTTATCTCTTCCGCCTGCTCGTAGCTGAGAACCAGCGGTTTAACGCAGAGCACATGCTGATCGCGCTCGAGCGCATTCTTGACAACCGGGTAGTGGAGCTGATCCGGCATCGCCACGACGACCGCCTGATGCGGTTTCATATTCGAAAGCACATCCTTGTACAGGTCCGGATAGTCTTCGTCTTCCGGCTTGTCGAACGACGGAAACGGCTCGAAACTCTGTCCGGGAAACGCCTCTCCGATCTCCTGGTTTTCGGACAGCGCCTTCAACGGTGGAGTGTTCAGCGCACA
>CAYLZA010000332.1:1211-4354 GCA_964387575.1 uncultured Spirochaetales bacterium
GCAACGCCCATCCGGGCAAGGTGAAAAATCGATGGGAGAATGAGATCGTTGGTTATCATTCCGCCACCAATGATTGTTACATCGACAGCTTTCATGTTGGTAATCCTCTTTTCTTGACGTTACACTCGTTATATGGTATCCAGTTTCGTATAGTATAGGAAAACGAAAGGAAAGGAAAGGCCTATGAGTGATGGAGTAGACCGGCTCAAGAACATGAAGCCGGAGCACGAGTTCTTTATTGGTATCGATTCGGACGGATGCGCGTTCGACAGCATGGAGATCAAGCACAAGGAGTGCTTCTGCCCGGCGTTTATCAAGCATTTCGATATGCAGCCCGTATCGAAATACGCTCGCGAGGTGTGGGAGTTCGTCAACCTCTATTCAAAGACCAGAGGGTGTAACCGTTTTCTTGCGGTGCCGCGTGCGCTTACCCTGCTCGGAGAGCGAAAGGACGTGAAAGATCGGAACGTCACTCCCGCACCGCTTTCGGGGTTGCGCTCGTGGATAGAGCGCGAAACCAAGCTCGGGAATCCGGCGCTGGAAAAGGAGCTCGAAAGTAATCCCGATCCCGATCTCAAACAGTGCTATGCCTGGTCGCTCGAAGTTAACGAGCGGATCGCGGATCTGGTTCGAAATGTACCTCCCTTCCCACTGGTCCGGGAATCGCTTCAGGCTATGCAGAAGCAGGCGGATGCGATCGTCGTGTCGCAAACCCCGACGGAAGCGCTTGAACGGGAGTGGTCGGAGCATTCTATCGATGAGTTCGTACGTTTTATTGCAGGACAGGAAGTCGGAAAGAAATCAGAGCATATAGCGTTTGCGGCAGAAGGAAAGTACGACAAGGAAAAGATGCTGATGATCGGTGACGCACCGGGAGATCTCAAGGCGGCGCGTGACAACGGAGCGCTCTTTTTTCCGGTCAATCCGGGGCACGAAGAGGCTTCGTGGGATCGATTCAAGAACGAGGCACTCGACAGGTTTTTCTCGGGGAAGTACGCGGGATCATATGAGGAGGAGCTCATCGACGAGTTCAACACCTATCTTCCCGAGAATCCTTCCTGGGAGGTGTAACATGTTATACGGCGCGTACGGCGGAGCCGACGTAGTACTGACCAACGATGATCTCAGGGAGAAGCTCTACGAAGCTCTCGATCGGATCGGTGACAAACAGAAAATCATGGCGATCCCGCCCGATTTTACGCGCTTTCATTCGAAGGCGGGGCTTATCACCAAATATCTGTGGCAACGATACGGGGACAAGCTCACGGACGTTCTCCCCGCATTGGGTACACACAGCCCGATGACCGATGAACAGATCGGTCGGGTAGTATCCGAATTCGAGCGGCTCGGCATGTATGACGATACATTGATCGTCTTCATCGCAGATCACGGCGACATGATGGGTGCGCATCGAATGCACAAAAAAGGTGTGATTCCATACGACGAATTGTACAGAGTCCCGTTTATCGTAAAGCCGCCTGGGTGGCAACCGTTTGAACGGAAGGTAATTGATGATCTACTCTGCTCGCAATCGGTTCCGGGAACGATCCTTTCGCTCGCCGGACTCGATATCCCCCAGTCATTTACCGGTGGCGATTTTGCCGACTCATTTACTCGAACCGGGCACCCGGAAGACGAACGGATATACTTCGAGCACTATCTCGCCTACTGGGGTCTTCACCCGTTCTTCGGAGTAAGGACGAGAGATCGGAAATATATACGGTATTATGGAGCTGATGATACGGAAGAGTTATACGATCTCGACCAGGATCCGTTGGAACTGATAAACGTTGCCGGAGACATCGTCTACAAGAAAGAAAAGCGTCGTCTCGCGGAAGAAGCCGATGAGTGGTGGCGCTCAAGCGGCGGACGAGACGTCGATTATTATGAGTCGGAGTACTTCAGAAACAACAAACACAACGATGTATGAGGTATCGGTAGATAGATAATGTCCTCCATTCAAACAGGACCGGGTTTCGATTCGACGCGTGCACACAAGCTTCTCTCGGACGTATTCGGTTATGAGTGGTTCAGGTCCGGACAGGAGGACGTGATAAAAGCGATTGTCGAAGGTCGGGACGTCTTCGTTGTAATGCCTACGGGCGCGGGAAAATCGCTGTGCTATCAGCTTCCGGCCCTCATGAGCCCCGGAGTTGCGCTTGTTATAAGCCCCCTCATTGCACTCATGAAGGATCAGGTGGAAGCGGCACGGCAAAATGGAATACGTGCCGAGATGATCAACAGCTCGCTCGATCCGGGAGAACGGATTGCAGTAGAGCACCGCGTCGCCGGCGGCGATACCGATCTCCTCTACATAGCCCCCGAGCGGTTCGGGAGCGAGCGTTTCGCCGAGTTTCTCAACGGGATACCGATCGCGTTCGTCGCGATAGATGAAGCACACTGTGTATCGGAATGGGGGCATGACTTCCGTCCCGACTATCTCGATCTATCGTCGATTACCACCGATTATCCTGGCGTTCCGGTCGCCGCGTTTACCGCTACCGCAACACGGACGGTTCAGAAGGATACGATAACACGTCTAAAGCTGAGAAATCCGTTCGTTCACCGGGGATCGTTCGAAAGACCTAATCTCTTCTATCGCGTTCGCCCAAAGCAACGGGTGGAGGAACAGATTCGGTCGTTCGTCTGCGAAAGACCCGATTCACCGGGCATTATCTATCGATCTACCCGGGACGCGGTCGAACGGACAGCGGCGGACCTCGCTGCATGCGGTATTCGGGCCGTTCCCTATCATGCGGGTTTGGAAAGTGAAAGACGCACGCGAAATCAGGATTTATTTCTCGGCGACGAGGTAACGGTCATCGTAGCGACAATCGCGTTCGGCATGGGAATCAATAAACCGAACATCCGCTATGTCTTGCATGCGGATATTCCCAAAGGGATGGAACAGTACTATCAGGAATCGGGCCGGGCCGGTCGTGACGGCGATCATGCCGAATGTGAGCTGCTTTTCGCCGCATCCGATGTTCAGCGGTCACGCTACTTCATCTCTTCTATAACCGACGACGGTGAGCGGGACCGGGCCGGGCGATCGCTTGCACGGATCGTCAGATACGCAAGCACGGTTTCGTGTCGCAAACATCAGATACTCTGCTATTTCGGCGAGCAACCGAGCACACCAC
>CAYLZA010000333.1:0-4343 GCA_964387575.1 uncultured Spirochaetales bacterium
GCTCTGTTGCCACCGGGCGTTCGCATTCGCCGAGATTGCCCAGTCGTAGTTCACTGAGCTGTTTGAAAGAGAGTCCAATATCCGCGCGTTGAGCGTGTTGGACACGCTTCCTCCAACTCTCAGGGGCAGGTCCGCTATACGGCGAAGGTAGGCTATATCAGCTGTGCCGCGGGGATTGATGTACATCTCTTCCCGCACCGTCGGCTCCGTCAGCGGTGGATAAGCAACCTGGAAGATGAAGGTCATGAGCACCGTCTCCGAAGGGCGGTAGCTCCGTATCTGCTTCACCGCTGTGTAGGCCAGGGAGCGATAGATGAGCGGGGTCATTCGCGTGTCTTGAATGGCAGCATATCCTGCTCCGTTGCTTGTTACGCTGTAGCGTTCGGTTGCTGCAATCCTCGCCTCCAGCCAATCGAGAAAGCGCTGCCACAAACCGCGATCATCGGATTCTTGTGATTCCGATGTTTGCCCTTGTTGTGTACTTCCGTCCCCGGCTCGCGTAGCGGCACCTTCATCGTTCTCCTGAGCAAATACAGAAGGTCCGAGTAAGCTCAGTAGCACGAAAATCGCGAGCGTCGTCGTGATTCGTCGTCTCATATATGCCTACGATCCTTTATTTACTGCCGAATTAACCGGTCGGATAAACGAGGAAACGGAAAATCCCGCCGCTCGCTTTATGATTCCCAAACGAGCGGGGTAGTAGAAGTCGGAGTCGAACCAACCTTGACCACGTTGAATCCCATCGGATTGGCAATAAAACCGAAGTATTTCACGATTTTTCCGCCTCCGCCTCCGCATGCGTTTGAGTTTCGAGCTTTGTCAACACTAACTGATTCCGTATTTGATTTCCAGTCGAAATTCCGGTTTCTTGATTGATTATTCAAAGAGGGCCGTCTATCATCCGCGTATACAATGAGATATGTCATGCGGAGTCCTCAGATATTGAATTCGTTTTTGAACTCCGTTTTTATTGCCGGTATTGGTACCTCGCTGAGCCTCCTGGTTACCTCGACGATGGGATACGCGTTGTCGAAAAAGAACATAAAAATTCGATATGTTTTATTACCGGCCGTAGTGGTCACGCTGTTGTTCAAACCGGGAATTATCCCGACGTATATGGTAGTGCGGGGTGTGGGTTTGCTCGATACTCGATGGGCGTTGATGGTCCCCGTGCTTATCAATCCGTTTTATCTTATAATCATGATGAAGTTTTTTGAGGGGCTACCGAGAGATGTAGAAGAATCTGCGATCATGGACGGTGCCGGGACAGGAACGGTTTTTGCCCGTATTGTTGTTCCGCTCAGCACCAGTGGTTTGGCTGTGATTGTTCTTTTCTATGCCGTAGAGAGGTGGAACGACTTCTTCCTCGGCGTGATATATATCAACGACCGGATGAAGTATCCGTTACAGGTACTGTTGCGTGATATTATCAGTGCGGGAGGAGAGAGGATCCAGGCGGCTTCGACGGTGTTCGCCGCACTGCCGATTATTATCGTATATCCATTTCTCCAGAAATATTTTGTAAGAGGCGTATTACTCGGTTCGATAAAAGGGTAGGGAGGGCTACGCGCACCTATCTATTCAACCTCGTCGAGTTCGAGACTGAGACGGATCATGTCGCGACAGGGAATACCGTTTTCATGCAGCGGATTATCGTAGTTTCGAACGAAGAAATCGCGATCAACACTGATAATTCGAAATCCGCATTTCTGATAGAAGGCCAGCTGACCAATACTGGAGTTTCCCGTTCCCACGTCGAGTCGTCTGATTCCTTTTTTGTGCAGGCGGCGGATGCACTCTGCAATAAGTTTTTTCCCGTAACCGCGGTCACGCATTTCCGGCGCGACGCAGATGTTCATCAGATCCGCAGAGTTGCTCTCGTTTTCGACAACGACGAATACACCAATCAATGTATCCCCTTCAAATGCTCCTATGCATTCGCCATGTTTCAGATAATCGTCGACGCGTTTCGGAGATGGATCGGCATCGAGAAGAAGATGCCAAGGATAATCCGACTCATCGATCGTAAAAAATTTCATTTATTCCTCGATGTTCAACATCGCCGATTGAACGTAATCGCTAATCCCTGTGAATGATGAATGGTGTGAGTAAAAATTTCCACCCGGCATAGCAAATACGATATCATATTCCAAAAAACCACACAGCGACCGACCTTCTCGATCTAACATTTGCAAATGCGTTTATCACCGAAACCTTTAACGGAAAGCTATGGATTATCGGCGGGCACGCCCCCGTTTTTGGTTCTATTGGGGAGTATGGTGAGGGAAACCATCTCCAATTGAGCAGTCATTCTACGGACGTATTGGAATCATCGAGAGGGAGAAGCTTACCTGTTCTACGACGACAAACTCTGGATAGTCGGTGACGAGGTGAACACGTACTATCCCTATTGGTTGGCGAAAAAGTTTAATTTTTACTCAAACTATATGTGTTCATTCAACAATCTCCAAGATGCACCGTGGGCAAATCCCGATCTGCATGAAGACTGCGATGTAGATTTATCTGCCTTTAGTGAGGAGCAACTACTCGCATATTACGAGGAATATCAAGCGTCCGGTGCCGTCATGATGCTCTATGCAACAGACGTGCTCGGTTTGACGGCGTCGAGGATCTCGCAGGTGCTCGCGGTAATTCCGCTTGCCGCGCTTGGACGTATCTTTTTTCTACCGGGGCTCAGGCGTGTCGGGCATGTACGGACCCTCATGATCACCGACGGCGGAGAAAGCACGAAGGTAACGATCCTGAGCATGGTTTCGATGCTCAGAAAAGCGCCGTTATTACGAAGGCCGTTGCTGATATTCATCGCGGTGCAGTTTTCGCTTTTTCCGCTCCTCCCGATCTATCTCCGACAGGTCGTGGGTGTCCCGTCGAACATCATCTCGACGTATCTGTTCTGCGTCAGCCTCGGGAGTGCCCTGAGCTACGCACTCTTCGGCCGTATCACCGACAGCATGGGATTCAAGCCGCTTCTCGTGGGCGTGCTCGTAATAGCTTCGATCGCGTCGCCCCTCTATCTGCTCGTTACGCCGCTTCGAGTCCCCTTCGAGGGCCTCGCGGCTGCTGCGCTTCCGGAACGTCTTTCGATGATCTCACTGTTCGTTCTCGGACTCATAACCGGAAGCGTATCGGCCGGTGCGGGTCTCGGGCTGACCTCGATCCAGCACTACTTCGTTTCGGGAAAGGATTCGCTGGTTGCGATGAACGTGTTCAGCTCGATTACCGTCATCATCGTGTCGGTGCAGTCTCTGTTGCTCGGATCGCTCATCGATCACATCGCCATACCCATCGGTAATCTCCCAATAATCAGAGGATTTCTCGCAGCGGATGCCGTCAAGATATATCTCGTCGTGGGAGCGACGCTCTTTCGGATCATCGCCCTGATTACTTCGCGAGGGCTACCGAATCTACGGGCGTACTTTGGTCTGGGCGATTTCTTCTCCGCCCTTTCGTCGACCTCGATACGTTCGATGATCATAGGGAGGAGGGCCGTTGTCGAGAATGAGACCGCCCGCCTCCTCGCCGCCAGGCGTATGGGACTCGAATCGACACCACTCGGCGTCGATCCTCTCCTCGGAACGCGCGCTCGGCGGCGAGATGCCGTCGAATCGCCGGCACCTCGGCACCAGGCTGTCAAGCGTCGCCTGCATCCGACTTGTTCGAGGTTCTGCGATGGGCAAGTATCTCAGCCATTTCCTCGGGCGTTCCGACGCAAGGGGCGGCAGGTCCTGAGGTTGCATCGAGCATGGCTTGAGATACCTCTGATCTTATTCTCCCTCAGGTCTGCGAGCTTCTCGACCAACGGTGCCATCTGTTTCCAACCCAGGTGTAAGGAGTTTGTATAACGGAAGAAATGCCGAACTGAATAAAAGCTCGCCGACCTGGCTTAATTAATAACGCAATTCTACACATATAGATCGTATCAACTCCGCGGCTTCCGGGAATCCGGCATCGTAACGCCTAACCTGACACTGGTAATGTTTCGCGGAGGAACGGTAAATCCGACTCCGTTTTCGGTCACATCGGGCCGGATTAATTCCTCGCCGTCGATCTCGCGTTCGATAAGGTCTACGAGTACCGCATCCACAATTCCTGCACCCAGTGAATCGTCGATCGATATATTCACGTCGGTGGTCTCATCCCCGGGATTGTAGAGCCGCACGACTATTCCGTTATCCTCTTCGCTCTTCTTGAGCCCCGAAACCACCGCGCCGCCGGAGCGGATTCGCATCCACTGAGCCTCCACCGGGAGCGATCCATCGTGTATTCTGGCGCTGACAACACGGATTGTCCGCTCCATCACCACTCCTTCGATCGCCGCTTCC
>CAYLZA010000334.1:0-4341 GCA_964387575.1 uncultured Spirochaetales bacterium
GTTTTCCGGGTATATATCCTTCTATGTTAACGAGCCGCTGGGCGAGCCCGGCCGGATAGATACCGGACGGCCGGGTACCGGGAAGCCCGATGTTTCCACGATTCCGCTCCCTGCACCCCATCGCAAGCACGATCGCCCGCGCGGTTATTCGTAACAATCCTTTTTGGGGCGCATATGCGATTATTTCCTTGTCGTCTCCGGCGTGTCGTATTTCCATCGCCGTCGTACCGAGATAGAGCGAAAGACCGCTAAGCTCATCGACTCGAGCCGCGAAGCGTTCGGCGTATTCGGGACCGGTAAGCTCTTCAGAAAAATAGTGAAGACCGAATCCATTGTGGATGCACTGATTGAGGATGCCGCCGACGATCTCCTCACGCTCCACTAGCGAAACCTCGTACCCGCGTTCTACGAGCTTGTACGCCGCGGCAAGCCCGGCTGCTCCCGCTCCCACGACCACTACATCACATTTGATTCGAGTCAATCCGTCGCTCCTTCGAGATCCGAAACGGGGAAATCTCCGATCTTTCCCTCGACGAGATAGCTGCCCCCGCCCCGTTTGGTGGCGTTCTCTATCGGTATTCCCGCCTCCTCTTCGATGAT
This sequence comes from uncultured Spirochaetales bacterium, assembly GCA_964387575.1. GTDB lineage: Bacteria > Spirochaetota > Spirochaetia > ARS1246 > ARS1246 > CAYLZA01. Next base: position 601 of record CAYLZA010000334.1, read on the forward strand.
CTTGAGAATCTTGAACGTGCAGAAACCGCCCTGACATCGACCCATCTGCGCCCGCGTATAGAACTTGATTCCATCGAGCGTTGTATGCCCCCTTCGAACCGCCGCAATAATTTCAGCCCGGGAGACCGATTCACACCGGCATACGATCTCACCATATGCTGGATCATGTCGTATCAATTCATCAATTTTCTCGACATCGGACAACCGAACCCGCGGAACATCCTCGATCATCGGATCGTAATCGGGTGACTCTTCGAGGACAAGTCCATCCTGTTTCAGGAGATCCTTCACGTATTCGGCTATCGCCGGTGATGCGGTCAAACCCGGAGACTGGATGCCGGCCGCCTGTATCAAATGAGGAGCGTGTTTCGATATATCGATATAAAAATCGTCTCCTTCGAGCGTCGGCCGCAAACCCGCAAACGAAGTAATGATGTCGCGTTCGGAAACACTCGGTATCAATCGTCGCGCAGAATAGAACACGCGCTCGAAGTTATCCGCGGTGGTGGCAAAATCGTCCTTTCGTTCGACGATTGCTGCGGTCGGCCCTACCATCGTCGTACCTTCGACGGTCGGGATGACGAGCATGCCTTTTGAAACCGGAGTAGGAACAGGAAACACCACGCGACGCGGAAACGCCGAGGCGTTCCTGTCCATCAGAAACTCCTCGCCTTTTCGCGGAACGATGGAAAAATGCTCGCCTCCGAAAATCTCTGAAACGCCGTCCGCATAGAGGCCCGCGGCATTTACAACCCATTTGGCTTTAACGCATTCGTCCTGAGAGTAGATAGAATAGTAGCGTCCCCGTCGTTCAGCCCGAACCACTTCGAAATTGGTCTTCAGACACACACCGTTTTTTTGTGCCGATTCTACAAGTGCGAATACAAATCTATACGGCTCTATAATCCCGCCGCTCGGTGCGTGAAGTCCGCCGACGACGTCGTGGTTCAATTTCGGCTCCAGGTCGAGCATCCTGTCGCGACTGCACAGCTCGATACCGATCGAATCGTTTTCTACGCCTCGGCTGTAAAGCCGTTCGACCGTCTTCATTTCCTCTTCGCTGAAAGCAGCGACGAGAATACCGCTCCTGCGAAACGCGAAGTGGAGCTCCGACTGGAGCTGCTCGAACATTCGGTTTCCCTGAATCTCCAGCCGCGCCTTCAACGTCGATTTGGCGTGATGAAAACCGGCGTGGATTATCCCCGAATTAGCCTTCGATACACCGAATGACACGTCACTCTCTTTTTCGAGCAGCACTACATCGATCGTATACGCCGAGAGCTTTCTGGCAATCGATGCCCCGACAACGCCCGCTCCGATAACCGCAACGTCAAAGCTCTCTTTTGTCGAAAAACGCCCGTACGTCATCACTCGGCCCAACCAAATGAACGCTCCACCGCCTTTCTCCACAAACGAAGCCGCCGTTCACGCTCATTTCTTTCCATGGTAGGATTCCATCGCTTCTCTTCACGCCAGTGAGCGGCAAGCTCATCACGTGAATCCCAGAAACCGACCGACAGCCCCGCCGCGTATGCCGCTCCGAGCGCGGTCGTCTCGGCGACCTGGGGCCGCACCACCGGAATATCGAGTATGTCCGACTGAAACTGCATGAGCATCGCGTTTACGACCATTCCCCCGTCGACTTTGAGCATATCGATTTCCGCTCCCGACTCCTTTTCCATCGCCTCGACGATTTCCTGTGTCTGAAACGCGGTTGATTCCAGCACAGCCCGCGCAAGGTGCCCGGCCGTTGCGTACCCGGTGAGCCCTGCGATGATACCTCGCGCATCAGGTTTCCAGTGGGGAGCGAAAAGTCCGGAAAAGGCGGGAACGAAGTATACTCCGCCCGAGTCATCCACTTGTGATGCAAGCGCCTCGATCTCTTCGGACCGGTCGATCAGTCCGAGATTGTCTCTGATCCATTGCACGAGCGCGCCTGCAATTGCGATTGAACCTTCGAGAGCATAGCACGGCGTGTCGCCGTGTTTCAGGTATGCCACAGTTGTCAACAAACCGTAACGTGATCTGACGATTTTGTGTCCCGTATTCTGCAGCAGAAAACATCCGGTGCCGTAGGTGTTCTTTGAATCACCCTCACTGAAACAAGCCTGGCCGAACAGCGCCGCTTGTTGATCGCCGAGGGCTCCAGCGATCGGGACACGTATTCCAAGCGGTCCATCGGGATCGGTAGTTCCATATGGTTGGTCGGGAATCGAGGGAACGATTTCCGGCAGAGTCTCTTTCGCTACGCCGAAATCGTCGAGTATCTCCTGTTCCCACTCGAGTGTCTCGATATTCATCATGAGCGTGCGGCTTGCGTTTGTGACATCCGTTACCAGCGCTCCTCCGCCGGTTCCACCGGTCAAATTCCAGATGAGCCACGAATCAATCGTACCGAACACCGCCCGGCCGGCCTTTACGGCTTTCCTGACGTCTTCGACATTGCGTAACAACCAGCGAATTTTCGGGCCTGAAAAATAGGTCGCAAGCGGCAGTCCCGTCTGATCACGGTAGCGATCCATCCCCTTCGACGCGGCAAGCTCATCGACGATCGATGCGGTGCGCGTGTCCTGCCACACGACCGCGTTATAAAGTGGCACACCCGAATCACGGTCCCATACCACGGTTGTCTCACGCTGATTGGTAATACCGATCGCCAGAAGCTGCGATCGATCGATTCCGGCCGCCTTTATTCCCTCGCCGATTACGCGGTATGCACGATCTCGTATTTCCACCGGATCGTGCTCGACCCAACCGGGCTTCGGATAATACTGTCGATGCTCGATCCTGCTTACGCCACGCTCCGTTCCTTCATGATCGAAGAGAATAAAACGCGTACTCGTCGTTCCCTGATCCAAAGCACCTACAAACCTTTCATCGGCGTTCATAGACAAATCCCACTATAGCTTAGTCGTTCGGTAACACCACAACCTTTCTTACATCGTCCTTACCGCTTTCGATAAGCTCGATACCTTCGGTAAAGGAGTCGAGCGGCAGTCGATGAGAAATTAAATCGGTTACGTGAATCGTTCCGTTACGAAGCATATCGATCGCCTGAAACGAGTTTCGAAGGGAAGTGTAGGAAGAGACGATTGTCAATCCTTTCTGAAAAATCCGGAACGGCTCAATGCTCATTTTCTCTCCTGCCGGAACGACACCGAAAAACAGCATCGTACCACCATACCGGACAAAATCGATTGCCCGATCGAGCACCTGCGTTACTCCGGTCGCATCGATAACCACGTCGTACGCATCGGCTTCAATATCATCCATCGATTGAAAAAGGTGGTCAGCTCCCACACGCTCGGCGTGAGAAAGACGTCCCGGGTTCTTCTCGACGACCGTCGCCGATGCGATCCCCTGGACGATAGCCGATTTGAGAAGCAGCAGCCCGATCGGTCCGGCGCCGAAAATCAGCACTCTGTCACCCAGACGAATTTTCGCCTTTTGAATGCCGTGGAGCACGCACGAAAGCGGCTCCATAAAGCACGCAACTTCCGCGGCGAGGCCTTCGGACGAAAACACATTTCGTTCCGGCACCAGCACGTATTCGGCCATACTTCCCGAGCGGGTTACACCGATTCCCTGCCAGTTCAGGCAGAAATTCTGCCGGTTATTCAGGCAGGCGGTGCAATTACCGCACGAAACATTCGGCTCGAACGCAACCGGATCACCCGGTTGAAACCGGGTTACTTCGTTTCCAACTGCTTCAACGATCCCGGCGCTCTCGTGCCCCGGCAC
>CAYLZA010000335.1:0-4336 GCA_964387575.1 uncultured Spirochaetales bacterium
TCCTCGTAGCTCTTCCGGTTCTGGCCGGAGACGCATGGAAGCTGACCGCCATGAAGATGGGTGACGAGAAGGCACGGAGCCTGGGTGTCAACGTCGGGAGGTTGAGGATCAAGGTCTTCTTGATCGTCTCGGTGATTACGGCCGTCGCGGTCTGTTTCGTCGGGACAATCGGGTTCATCGGGCTCGTCGGCCCGCATATCGCCAGGATGCTCGTGGGCGAGGACCAGCGGTTTTTCTTGCCGGTCACTGCGCTGTGCGGCGCGACGCTTCTGTCGGCGGCCTCCATAGGAAGCAAGCTGATTATGCCGGGCGTGGTCTTCCCTATCGGAATCGTCACCTCGCTGATCGGGGTGCCGTTCTTTATATCCCTGGTACTGTCACGAAAAAAAGGAAACTGGTGAAATTAGAAGTCATCGGCCTGAGCTTCGGATATCGTAAAGACAGTCCGGTGCTGCAGGACATCCATATGTACGCTCTGCCCGGCCGGGTGACGGCGATCATCGGACCGAATGCGGCCGGCAAGTCGACCCTAATGAAGTGCATTGCGGGGATGTTGAAGAGCCATGACACACTTCGGTTCGACGGGCGTTCCTTAGGCTCGTCCAATGACGGCGTAATGGACCAGGTATGTTACCTGCCGCAGAGCAACCCAAGCCCCGCCGCACTCACCGTCTTCGAAACGGTGCTTCTCGGCAGGCTGCGGACCCTTTCCTGGAGGCCGGGGCGTGCCGATCTCGATGCCGCGATGGTGGCAATGGAACAGGTTGGTGTGGCGGACCTGGCTACGCGTCGTTTGGACGAGCTCAGTGGGGGGCAGAGCCGTCTTGTACACATCGCTCAGTCGCTCGCCGGCCGGCCACGTGTGCTGCTCCTGGACGAGCCCACGACCAGCCTGGACCTTCCGCACCAGCTGGAGATTTTCGAGCTGATACGGAGGTACGTCCAGGAAAACGAGGTCACCGCAGTTCTTGCCCTCCATGATCTGAACCTGGCGGCGAGATACAGCGATCGGTTCATCGTAATGAGCAGCGGACGGATTCACAGCTCCGGCAGACCGGCGGAGGTTCTGACCCGTGAGATGCTTCGAACGGTGTACCGGGTCGACGCCGAGGTGCGTGTCGACGGAAGAGGGTTGACTCGGGTCGATCTGCTCGGGCCCGTCATGGATATCAAACAGAGATGAGCAGAACGACCACCGGCAATCGGATCGACAGGGAAGAGCGGCCGACATCGGCATTGTCCACTACGCATCAAAAAGAGCCGTCGAAAACAAAGTGCGGCACCGGACCCTGCTCTTCCAGAGGTACATGGAGCTGGAAACGTAGCAGAAGCAGCTCGTACGTGAGCACTACTCGGCCCCGGGCGCGTAGCGGCTGGGTTCAAGAGGATGATAGTGTTGCGGTTATCTGGTGCGCATTTCCGGACATAGTGTATAACCGTGGAAAGCTTTTCAAAACCGCAGGATACGCAACGAAAAAAAAGGACTCCCGCGCCGTAGCAGCAGTCACATATTACGGCTTCCGACGCGGCGTCGCAGGTAGCCTGATATCTGGGATAGCCCGAAGACGACTACGAAAAGCAGGGTTAGAGTTATCACGACGGCCGGCCCGGAGGCGGCATTTCCGTAGTATGAAGCGTAGAAGCCGGTAATCGTGGCGACAAGAGACATTGCGATGGAAAGAATCATGATTGTCTTGAGCCGCTTTGAGATCATGGAGGCCGCCGCCCCGGGTGTTACCAGCAACGAAAGGACGAGGACCACTCCGATTGTCTGAATAGCCACTACCGTTGTGAGTGCCAGGAGGAAGAGAATCACATACCGGAGTAGCGTAGGTGACAGACCGATCGCCACGGAGTGAGCAGGGTCAAAGGAGGTGACCAACAGCTCCTTATACGAGAGCGCCATGACGACGACGGTGATGGCGACTACAACCGACATCACGGCCAAATCGGACGATGACACTCCAAGGATGTTGCCGAAAAGAATGTGACCGAGATCCTGATAGGTGGTGATTCGGCTTATGAGGAGAACTCCAAGGGCGAAGAAGCCGGAAAAGACAATACCGATAGCAGTGTCTTCCTTTAGTCTTCGCCTGCCGCTAATCACGCCGATAAGCAAGACGGCCATTGCTGCAGCTCCGAGTGCGCCAAACAGGAGGCTGAAGCCCAGAACATACGCAACCACGATGCCCGGAAGTATGGAGTGTGCCAGGGCGTCGCCGACGAAAGCCATCCCTCGCCATACAACAAAGCCGCTGAGCAAGGCACACGCTATGGCTGCAAGCATCCCCGCGGCAAGACCACGGATCACGAACGCGTAGGAAAGCGGCTCCAAAATGAAGTCAATCACGGTACATAATCCTTATGAAATTCAAAGCCGTACGCTTGGGCGATTGTCTCAGGTGTCACCACCTCGTCGACTCTTCCGTCGGCAATGACTCGACCGTCAATAAATACTGCCCGAGTGAAATGGACTGTCAAGACACCGAGGTCATGGGTACTCACCATGACTGCCTTACCTGCGGCGGTGAGCCGTTCGAGGGTGTGAAAGATCAGCTCCTGCGTCGAAAAATCGACATGGTTGAGCGGCTCATCGAGAAGCAGCAGGTCTGCATCGTGAGCGAGTGTTCGAGCAAGCATGACCCGTTGTTGTTGACCTCCGGAAAGCTCCCCCACCTGCCGCCCGGCCAGCGCAGTAATGCCCATCGTCTCGAGTGCCTGCTGCACACGGTCGTGGTCCTCCTCCCTCGGCCGACGGAACCACCCCAAGTGGACGTAGCGACCCATCATGACGACCTGCCGTGCCGTTACCGGGAAGCGCCAGTCTACGCTTGAGCGTTGCGGCACGATTGCCACCCGATGGCGGCATGCGCGGGTCCGATTGCCGTAGACCTGGATACTCCCGGAGTATCCGGATTCAATTCCAATAATGAGATTCAGGAAGGTCGACTTGCCGGCACCGTTCGGACCGATCAAGGCGACCCGTTCTCCCGGATTCACGATCAGAGAAACGTTGTCGAGTACTACCGTTTCCGAACCGGGATAGCGGAAGCGTAGCGCATTGACGGACAAAGCGGGACAGTGCGGCACCAAAGGGGTGCCGCAGCTGCCGCCGTAGTTCATCTTTTGAAGTAGGTTCATACAACTCGCGCTTACCGAGTCAAGGCTGAAACGATCTGCTCCGTGTTAAACTCTACGAAATCAACATACGAGTCTCCGCGACTACCACGTGGTGCCAGAGAGCCGGTGAGGAGCTCGACGATCTGTATTTCACGTCCTGCTTCCTGGGCAACGGAGCGAACCAGGTTTCGTAGCCCTCTCCCGGCGGTTCCGCCGATGAAAATCGCGGAAACCTCTTCATCTTGCACAACCTTCGTGAGCTCGGCGATGTGTCGGGCGGAAGGCTCGGCCTGATCCGTTACGGAAGGGATCACTTCACCGATGATCTTGAAACCGTATTCATCCGCGAAATACGTCAGCGCCACGTGATCTACTACCAGCTTGCGCCGAGCGGCCGGGATTGCGGAAACCTCTTGCCGGATCTCACGATCGAGGGTCTCCAACTCGGTGATAAACGCATCGCGATTGGATTCGTAGGTTGCCCGGTTTGCCGGGTCCGCCTCACTGAGCGCTTTGGCGATGTTCCCGGTCCAGATTATCACATTCGTGGGATCGAACCAGAAGTGCGGGTCTCCGGCGGTGTGGTGGTGATGTCCTTCGTCGCCGTCCTCATCGTGGTCCTCGTGATCACCTTCTTCGTCGTGGTCATGCTCGTGCGTTTGTTCATCCTCGTCACCAAGAACCGCGATGCCCGCAGAGACCGGAACAATGTAGCTTCCGGCGACGTTCTCGATTGTCTCCATGAGTGCCTCTTCGAGATTGAGCCCGTTTACAAACACAATATGCGAATCCTCAACCCTGGCGATATCGCGAGGCGTCGGCTCATAGGCGTGCGGGTTCTGGCCCACCTGCATCAGAACATCAACTTTCGCCGCGGAGCCGACAACCTGTCGGACAACGTCCCCGACGATGCTTGTGGAAGCAACTACCTGTAGTGACTCGCCGGAATCGAGATCCACGGCTTCGATATGGGGAAGAGCCATTGCATCCTCGTGATGATGCTCATCGTCATGGTGGTGAGTCTCTGCTTCCTGCCGGCCGCCTGCCCGGACCGCAATTACTGAAAAAACCAGCAAAAGAACAAAAACCGTCGTTTTCTTAATCGATACTCCAATCATGTTTTCCTCCGAATGTAGTGTGATATAGATATAGTGTGATATCGTTCGCGGCCATCTCGTGGTCGCTTATTTGATGCGCTTCGTGACAATCCTCGCAG
>CAYLZA010000336.1:0-4330 GCA_964387575.1 uncultured Spirochaetales bacterium
CACAGCCGCAAACGGAAACCGCGCCCAAAGGACGCGGCTTCAGCTTTAGTGAATACGCAAGCTCGATTGGCCGATACGGCTGCCGGATCAACCCATGAGCAGACTCGCTGAACACGAGAGTTTCAACGTTGTCAATTTCGTATTGAGCCGTCATGCATTTTGCAGCACGTAGCAATACGCCGAGGCTTGAATTCCCGCCTGCGGCCGGCGGTACGTTTAGGAAAAGCTTACCGGCAAATAACCGCTAAAAAGAACGAATCGCACGCACGTAATATCCGGAACTGTTGAGTTTGCTTCTAACATACGATTCGCCGTCCCGAAATGTCCGGCAATACGCGTAGTCGGAATTAACTTCAGTCGAGCTCCAGTAGTAAAAATAATCGTAATCGCCACCGCCAAGTGGTTGTTCTCCTTCTACAAAGCCTCCGAACCCCGACAGATGCAGATTCTGGTACATCAAGTCAAGCTCATCTTTGGAAGGCAAAAACCAATCGTCATAGCCTTCATATGAAAGCCAACTACACTCTTCCGCAGCCGGAGCATCAGCGTTAGTGTTGACGAAGAAAACGTGCCAGGTAATATCCGAAGTATTAGTGGCACCCGTACCAATAGATGTTCCTGCAGCACCGCTAATATCCGTCCCGTATACTCCCCACTCAAGGTTACTCCATTCCGTTGAAGCCGGTGCTGCTTCGAGATATCTATCACCATCCAAATCATAAGTCCCGTCCGATTCATCATCATAAAAAATGATTCCTCCGGCCGGGCCAGTTTCACCGATATCATAGACAATTACATCAAAATTCCACACCGGGCTCCAATCCCCGCCAATCGCGTCGTCGCTCAACGTCTGTACCTGCCAGTAGACCGTGTCGCCGTCGGAATACGACGTCGTGACTTGGTAGTTCGAGCTCCCGGCGCTATACGCCGTCTGCTGATCGAGTGTAAGCTCATCGGTACCGAACCGTACTTTATAGCTTCCCGCTCCGTTCACATCACCCCAGTCCAGCAGCGGTGTCGTGTCGTACGTGGTCGAACCGCTCGAAGGGCTCGGTCCGCTCGGTACACCGATCGCGATCGAGAAGTTCCACACCGGGCTCCAATCCCCACCGACCGCGTCGTCGCTCAACGTCTGTACCTGCCAGTAGACCGTGTCGCCGTCGGAATACGACGTCGTGACTTGGTAGTTCGAGCTCCCGGCGCTATACGCCGTCTGCTGATCGAGTGTAAGCTCATCGGTACCGAACCGTACTTTATAGCTTCCCGCTCCGTTCACATCACCCCAGTCCAGCAGCGGTGTCGTGTCGTACGTGGTCGAACCGCTCGAAGGGCTCGGTCCGCTCGGTACGCCGATATTAACTGTGAACTGCCACGTATTTCCCCAACTTCCCCACACGCCGTCGAGGTTCTTTGCTCGTACCCGCCACCAGTACGAGGTATTATCAGACAAAACAACATCTGACTGAAAATCGGACTCACTTATCTCGCCGGAGTCATCAATTAACGGATCAACAAAATCCCCGGTGTCACATATCTGTATTTGATATCCTTCCGCCCAACCGATATCGGCCCAATCAAATACAGTAGATGTATTAGCGATTGTCGTTGAGTCTGACGGATCGGGACTCGAAGGTAGTTCTGTGTCGATATCTACCGTGAAGATTAGAGGGCTTCCCCAGGCTCCCCACACGTTTTCCGCGCATTTCGCACGCGCACGCCACCAATATGTCGCTTTGTTTTCGAGGACGACACTCAGCTGATACTCCGAACCGTTGAAATCTGTGGCATCGACTAAAAGCGAGCCGCTGAACTCACCGGTTTCACTCACCTGCACTTGATACGCCGAAGCATCTGAAACCGGAATCCAATTCAATAAGGGAGTCGTATCGTCAACATCGGTAGTGTCAGCGGGGGTTACACTTCCGATATATAGTATATCCTCAAGGCTAATCATACGAGCGGAGCTCCATACTCCCCATTCATCGTTCTTCTTCGCGCGGACGCGCCAGAATATATCTCCCGTTTCGCACGACATATCGGAGACTAAATGAGATCCTTGTTCGCAATCGTCAATTTCATAAAGTATCGAAGAAAAATCTGAAGTTTCGGCGATCTGTAAATGATATTGTTGAGCACCATCCACCGGGGTCCAGGAAAACTCAGGTGGGAAATCGAACGAAAGTCCATCTTCAGGAGACACGAGGTTTATATTATTCGAGTCGGCAACGGTATCGAATCCCTGATAATTAGGAGCTTCCGGATCGACGGGATTGTCAAGGTCACCAAAAGGCGAGCATGCGCACAAAAGCAAAAGCATCGAAACAATACATGTTGGAATTTTCGTTTTTTTAAGTATGTTCCACTTTATCATAATAACACCTTATTTCGATTCGAGCATTTCGATACTCGCCCTCACTGAAGTCAATTCGTTTTTGATCTCTTCAATTTCAGGTCCAAGAAACCGCAATATAGGCCACAAAGACAGAGTGATACCTCCTGTAGATAAGGTGAAGGTAAACATCCTCCCCATCCGCTCAACTTTTTCGCGAGCTACTCTGGCCGTCTCCGTATTCGTAGCTGCTGCGTATTCCGAGGCTGCATTGAGACCGGCAACATATGAGTACACGCCGCCGATCGCCGAAAGCGCACCCGTAGCAAGAGATACCCATCCCAAGGTGTGTCTTGTGTGTACGCTCTTCAGCGAGTTTTCGAGCCGCTGCTGCTGCTCTTCATATTGCTTGATGCGGTATCCCGTTGAATACCCAAGTTTCGACAAATCGAGTGTTGCGGTTGATCCGCGATTTATTGTTATCGATCGCTCAAACGCCGGCTCGATATCGTCTCTGAACGAAGCAACAGCGGTATACTGTCCGATCGGAAGCCGCGCCTCCTCTCGGTCGACTTCCATGCTGTCGCCTTCCGGCGAACGTAATTCAATCCGGAAAGGCTTGGTTTTTTTCGGCGGACGTACTGAAACATTTCCGAACAACCGTACCTGCAATTCGCGTGTAACGGTCTGTGCACCAATGACCTCTACCGCCAGGCTTTTCTGCTCGGCGTTCGGACCGTCGATTTCCACGTTGTACTCACCCGGAAGCAGCTCGTGGACGAAATACGAGAAATATTCGCCGTTCGGTTTTACTTCGGTCCGTATTGGGTTCCCGCCAATCAGAATGCTCATGCGATCCGGTAATCCGGATAATTCCAGACTACCGAGCGGACAGTTGAATTCCGCTGACTCATCCTCCGGCACCTGAACGGTTGTAATATAGTCGGTGCCAAATGGATTCGGAATCGCCAATTCGCTACTCCCTATCACAAGCGGCGCTATTTCCGTGTCGCCGTCAATCTGGTACCTTTCTTCGTCGACTGAAAGCTCCTTCATCCACCGAGGCACGTCGATAACCTTTATACCGCCGGTTCGGTAAGTAAAACTCGGCTCAAACGACTTGATACATCCGGCGGGGACCTCCAACCGCTTCATGTACGGTTTGATCGTCGGAGCGGATATCGAAAGCGTTCGAGCCCCTTCCGGCAGTGCGACTCCAGATGATCCGGTTATTCGATCGTTCTGAACGGATTTACCGTCCGCCATTACAACTGCTTCCTCCGGCAACCGACTTATTTGCAGCCTTCCGAGCTCAACCAGCCGTGGTGTGATCGAAACCCGTTCACGCGACGCCGCATCGATTGTTTTGCTGAACTCTTCAACCCATTCACCGTTGATTCTAACGGTTCGGTTACCTGGTGTGGCTGTTGTCTCGAGCGGGGTACTCCCGACAAGCTCATCATCAAGGTACACCGAAAGACCCTCTATGCCCGGATCGACGCGCATCTCGAACACCGGATTCTCTTCAAAAGTAAACGACGCAACCGACACTTGATCCTTACGAACTTCGACTTCTTTTTTCTCCGCGAACGAGGGGTAACGCATTTCCAAAACGTGATCCCCGACCGGTAGATCCTTAAGGGTAATCGATTCATTCTGTGCGATCTGCGCTGCAAAATCGTTATCTATGAACAACTCACCCGCCTCGTACGTACTGATTCGCACAGTACCGAGGTCTCCCTCGATCCGGAAAGAAGATGATGTTCTTGCGGAAGTTACCTCGATCGGTGAATCGTCGGTATCGCGCTTTCTGAAAAAGAGGAAACTCCCACCATCCTGGTGACCGGTCGAGGACATCGCACCAAACAAAGGGGTAGTTTTTGTAACACCGAGACGAACCTGATTGAAGATCATAAGCGGATCGATATACGGCTCGGTATTACCCTCAAAAGCGAGTTTGAGCTGCTGGGCAAACTCGCTTTTGTCCGGAACGGTCTCGGA